>CAZAOX010000114.1:0-1656 GCA_964486985.1 uncultured Candidatus Saccharibacteria bacterium | reverse complement strand
ACCCTGTATCCATAGACTCTTTAGTACTCATCAACGGCCTGGCTGCCATGACAAAAAAGATGATAGATATGAGGATTGACAACCGAGGATCAAAAAACATCGCTAGCAAGCCACCAACCAGTGGGCTAAGCCCTCTGGCGACCTTTTCAGAAATATTCATCAGGGCCACCTCTTTACCAGCCTTTTCAGGGCTTTTAGCCCTAGAGAAGCTAACCATATAACCTATATCATAAAGCGCTGCTGAAATGCCCTGGAAGGTAGCAGTGATAACCATGGCGTAGATACCGATTTGTGGCAAAAACATAAACGAGATCATCGCGGGGATGTAGAGAAAGTTGGAGGTGAGAATGGCTTTTTTAGCTCCAATATTAGCCACCAACTGTGCTAGCGGTAGAGACAGGACGACCTTGAGCCCAAAATACCCCGCCCAAAACATCGATACTTGAAGGACGGTATAGCCATTCTTCAGCATAAAGACTGACATAAACGCCGCACCGAGGTTGATTCCTATAGTTCGGAGCATCCTAGCGGCATACAATTGACCGACTTCGGAGAAGCTTGCTTTCTTCCAGAAGCGACCGCCAGCGATATGTTTGATAGTTGTTTTTAGCATGGTTTTTTGTATTAAATTTAACCTATACTTTCAATATAGCATACTTTTTGATATTTTGCAAGTATATGTTTTGTTTTTAATGTATAATATGCTTATGAAGATTTATTTTTCAGGTATAGGCGGAGTAGGAATTGGTCCGCTCGCTGAAATCGCCCTAGACGCTGGGTATCAGGTGACTGGCTCTGACCTAAGCGAAAGCCCGATAACCCGTCAGCTAGAAAAACGTGGCGTAAAAATATATTTTTTACAGGACGGCTCCGACCTATCTAGAGAGCACGCCGCACGGAGTATTGATTGGCTTGTCCATACAGCCGCCCTACCCGAAAATCACCCAGAGTTAGAATTTGCTCGAAAAAATGGCATCAAAACCTCTAAGCGAGATGAGCTAGTCGCCAAAATCATCAGAGACAAAAATCTAAAGCTCATAGCCGTAGCTGGCACGCATGGCAAGACTACCACCGCTGGGATGCTTGCCTGGGCACTAAGAGAGCTGGGCGTTCCCACGAGCTACTCCATAGGCACCACGCTTAGCTTTGGACCAAGTGGCAAATTCGACCCAGCGAGCGAATATTTCATCTATGAGTGCGACGAATTTGATCGAAATTTCCTGCACTTCTACCCCTATCTCAGCCTGATATCCTCGATAGGCTACGACCACACTGATACCTACCCAACAGAAATCGATTATAAAAATGCCTTCACCCAGTTTATCGAGCAGTCAAACTATGGTCTGCTCTGGGAAAAAGATCTGCGTTCGCTAAAACAAGCTGACATTCCCGCGAGCTACGAAGCCTATGATGACTTTAAGGATCTGTCACACATCCAGTTGGCAGGCGCTCACAATCGCCAAAACGCCTTCCTGGTAGAAAATTCCCTAAAGAGGTTAACCGATGCTAGTCATGATGACATATTAAGCGCTATCAATTCCTTCCCAGGCACATCGCGACGTTTTGAAAAGCTTGGCGACAATCTATATAGCGACTATGGCCACCACCCAGATGAGATCAAAGCCACTCTACAAATGGCCAGTGAGCTATCAAGTG
>CAZAOX010000113.1:0-1683 GCA_964486985.1 uncultured Candidatus Saccharibacteria bacterium | reverse complement strand
TAATAGTTCAATAATTGTTGATGTGGGCGGTGTAGGCTACGAGATAGCGGTGCCACTTGGCGACTTTGAGAAGGCCAAACTTGGTGAAGATGTAAAATTCTTTACCTATCATCATGTTCGTGAGCAGTCACAAGAACTGTTTGGGTTTTCGTCTTTAGCTGGCAAAAAATTATTTGAAATGCTGATCACTGTTCAGGGGGTTGGACCCAAGGCTGGGCTTGCTATCCTGTCCCTTGGCGATATCGAGTCGGTGAGAAATGCTATCGCAAATTCTGACAGTGCTTTCATCCAAAAAGCTACCGGCGTAGGCAAGAAAACAGCTGAGCGAGTAGTCGTCAACTTGAGTGACAAGGTCGGCCTTCCGACAAGTTATGGACGAAAAGATGATCCGATACAGACAGAGTTGAACGCCAACGATGAGGCTCTGGAGGCCTTGATAGCGCTAGGCTATACCTTGGCCGATGCGACCAAAGCCCTTAGCGGTATTGATACTAGGCTTTCGACCAGCGAGCGAGTTAAATTAGCACTGAAGGGGCAGAGGTGAAGCAATTTGAGGCAGTAGATGTATTTGGAAATAAGCATCTTGTTCGAGAAGATGAATTGAAGTGGAGTGCTCATATTTATGGCATAGTGATTGATGCAGGTAAGGTGCTTCTAGTGCCACAATTCGGTACTCGTCACGACTTGCCAGGTGGTAAGGTAGATTTTGGGGAGACTCTCGAGTAGGCGTTAATCCGTGAGGTGAAAGAAGAGGCAGGCGTGGCGGTCAAACCGTTAGAACTATTAGGAGCGGACACTAGTGGGTTTGTTTGGAAACCGAAAGTGGCAACTGAGCGACGATCCATGCAGAGCATTTGTCTATATTATTCCTGCGAGATAGTCAGCAGTAGATTGTCAGCAGAGAAGTTTAGTGATTCAGAGAAGCAATATGCTGGTCAAGCGGAATGGGTAGATTTAAATAAAATCGACGATATTGTCCCAGCAGCATCGATAGATTATCGAAAATATATAAAACAGGTAGCGGGAAAGTAGTATTATGGCATACGTAGGCTCCTATGTATGGAAAATTAGGCAAAAAATAGGCCATGATTTGTTGATTATTCCATCAGTAGATGTAGTGGCAATAGATGATGGCAAAGTGCTGGTGACCTATAATAAGGATTCGAAAACTTGGGTTTTTCCTGGTGGCTATGCAGAAGAGGGCCTGACATCATCTGAATGTGCCTCAGTAGAGTTGCTTGAGGAGGCGGGATTAGAGGCCAGCCCTGATACGCTGGTGCCTTTTGCTTTTATGTCAGGGTATACCCATAGTTATACTGGAGGCGATATTACTCAGCCATTTTGTCAGGTATTTTTAGCTAAGGAATGGCGTGATGTCGGCGGTGTGCAGGACCATTCTGAGGTCGCAGGTCGTAAGTGGGTGCTACTCGATAGTATAATAAAAGAGGATATGTCTTTGCGTGCGTGGAAGACGGTGAATGCCCTAAAGGAATTCCAAAAAACTGGTTAATATCAGATGATAGATCTCAAGGGCGCTAGGGCTACTTAGTTCTATAGATAAGAATCTAATCAGACAAGTAAATGGATACAGTAGACTATTATTTACTGAAGTCGGCTTCACTAGACAAGCAGTTTTGCTGAGATATAATCAGCCGTAGAGTGTTAATTATTTTAAGGAGGTTT
>CAZAOX010000112.1:0-1735 GCA_964486985.1 uncultured Candidatus Saccharibacteria bacterium | reverse complement strand
ATTAGCATAAAGTCCATAGAGGGTTTAGGGGAGTGGATAAGAAAGAAGGGGGACGACGAGGCTGTCGAATACACCTTAAAAGTGCTAGATGATATAGCTAAAAAAGCCGAAGAAGGTAGTAGGGGTATTGCGGGGGATGGAGGCTATAATAAGGCCCTCCAACGGATTTTGAACGATATTGGTCGTAACATGGCTGACTTAAAAAGTCTACTTAAGGGCCACAAATCAGAAAAAAGGCGGATGTCTAGCGATGACTGGAGAGTTGTGTTGGAATTTGGTAAATACTTTGGTAGGGAACTTGAAAGTTTAACAAGAGAAGTTAGTACCTAAACTACGCTAACTTGGGTGCGGCGTTCGGTTTTGCCGGTGAATTTACGCTTTTTGACCTGTTTAAAATTAACAGTACCGTCTTTTTTAGCATGAATGGTGTAGTTTCGGCTCATATAGGTGCCGTCACCGGGGATCTTGGTAGCACCTGTTTGGCGGACTAGGACCTCGCCAGCAGAAACTTTTTGGCCACCTGAGCGCTTAACTCCAAGGCGTTTGCCAGGACTATCGTGAACATTTTTGGCTGAACCGCCAGCTTTTATCTTTGCCATCTCTACTCCTTAAAAATGATAAATCAATCTATGCCATTATACATATAGTCAGGTGTCCTGTCAACATGCTTTAAATCTGGGGGGGTTGGGTGCGAGTGATGAGATGGCTTAATCCAAAATAGAGCTTGAGCCGCTAGTCTCAAAGCTTTTTCGGCATTTTTATGGTCTGGAGAGATAATATCTCCCTGGCAACGATTTGATCCGGGCGGGCGTAGATTAGGGGCTGACGCTTTTGAGTGTAGCCAAGTTTTTCAAGGTGGTGGAGTAGCGGTAGGTGAGTAAGCCGTCCGTTGGCATCTTGCCAGGCTGGTATGGCGATACAGAGAGGTGTGTTTGGTTTTAGCTGAGGATGGATATTTTTTAAAAATTCAGTGATGATATGATCGCAGTTTCGGACAACCTCCTTGAGCTTCTGAGGACTGGGCGGGGCAGAAAAGGGTTGTCCGAGGTAGGTTTCACAGACAACTGCGGAGATGTTTTGAGAGTTTTGCCAGATGGTGGTCATAGCATCACCTTGGTGGAGGTTGATGATTTTGCCAGTAGCTCCTCGATGAGTTTTTTGTAGCCAAGCTAGATTTTCGCGAGTATAGTCGATCATTTTGGGATTAAGATCGGTGCCGTAAGCATCGAAACCACGGAGTAGAGATTCCTGGAGGATAACACCTGTACCGCAGAAGGGGTCGAGGATTGTGGCTGTTTCGGTGGATTGGTCAATGGCCAGGTTGAGCATAATTTGAGCAAGCTTTGGGGGGAGCATGCCGACGAAGGCGTCGCGCTTGGGCCGATTTTGATCACGCCGAGCGTAGGCGGTGATATTTTGAGCACCGCAACTTTCGGCGATGATAATCTGCTTCCCGGCATGTATGATTAGCAATTCGATTTTGTTGTCGCTGAGACCAAGTTTATTGTTGTGCGAGGTGGCAGTTGAAAGAGCGGCTTGGCTATTTGGTATGAGGCGTAGGCTAACGCCGTGTTTTTTGAGGGTAGATTTAAGTAATAATCCAGTTTTTTGAACATCTCTAGGCGGGACGTTTAGACCATAGGCGCTGATACCGAGGGTAATTTTATAATCAGCTTTTTGCCATTTGTCTGTGTAGTACTCGATTATTTTATTTGAAGCAGAGATTAGACTTGCT
>CAZAOX010000111.1:0-1920 GCA_964486985.1 uncultured Candidatus Saccharibacteria bacterium | reverse complement strand
CCACGCTGGCTGATTTTATCGAGTATGGCTTGCTTTGGATTAAAAACTGGTTGCACGTCTTCTCCTCATCTATGATTGATTATTTTACACTGGCTTTTTCAAGTTTAGCTATCAAGTCTTTCGCAACAGGTACGGATGTGACTAATCTCACACCGTTTTTGATAGCCATCTCGCGGATCACCTGACCGTCTGATTTTTCTTTTTCGCTGGTGGTTTCACGACTAGAGTTGGACGGGACGTTGATTATCAGGTCAAAGCGGTTGGCCTCTAGTAGATTGCCAAGATTTGGCTCTAGTTCGGGTGAGCTGATCTTTTGCACTAACACCGCTTCAATCTCATTGGCAGTTAGGAATTTGTGAGTTTTATAAGTGGCATAAAGTTTATAGCCTAGTCTCTCGAGAGTTTTGGCTGAACTGAGTAGTTTTATCTTTTGATCACGACCACCGATAGCCAGCAGAGCTCGTCGTTCGCGCCTCTGGGCAAGCTTCATTGGCAGGGTGTAGTGCTCGATAAACCCAGCTGATGCATTTTGGTTGAAATGGTCATCCTTCATAAAGGTCGCCAATTTTTCGTCAAAGATAGTATTTGGCGTCTCAACCGCCACCGCCTCAGCCTGTCCTTTGTAGAGCCTCATCGTCACAGTTCCGGTGACTCGTTCGTTCGCCTTGTCGATATAAGCGCCAAGCTCGTTCATCAATGGCTCAAACCACAATGCTCCGTAGCACATATAAGCCCACTCTTGATCAACTATCGCCTTAAAGCGGTTAGAATTGCGGGTACTTGTATAATGTTCTAGTGCCGAATGAGCCTTGATGATCGTCTCGGCAGCTGGTGCCTCATAGACGCCGCGGACTTTCAGGCCGATAACCCGGTCCTCCAAGACATGGCCGATGCCAACAGCATGCCGAGCGCCGATGTGGTTTAGCTTGTCGATCAGTTTACTAAGTTTTAGCTGTTTACCATCTAGGCTGATTGGCAGGCCTTTTTCAAATTCGATCTTGATAGTCTCTGGCTTGCTCTCAGCCTTCTCTGGTGTTTTGCAAACCTGGAGTATCTGCTCAAGAGGGGGAATTTGGTCTGGAAATTCTATCTCGCCACCTTCGCCAGTCACACCCCACATATTGTCGTCATAACTATAAGGTTTTTTGACAGTCTGCTTAACTGGGATGTTGTGTTTTTTACAATACTCCAACTGCTCATCACGGCCCATGCCCCATTCGCGAACTGGTGCGATGATTTTGATATCTGGGTTGAGCGCTAGGGCAGACCCTTCGATCCGTATCTGATCATTGCCCTTGCCGGTTGCTCCATGAGCTATCGTATCGGCACCTTCTTTGGCGGCAGTCTTGACTGCCCACTTAGCTAGCAGTGGTCTGCCAAGAGGTGTAGATAAATAATAACGGCCCTGGTATTGGCCGTTTGCTTTGATGCTTTTTGAGATGTATTCTTCGGCGAATTCATCTTTGGCGTCGATGACAATCGCTTTTATCGCACCGAGATCCAGCGCCTTTTTACGGATAGCCTCCAGGTCGTCCGCTTGCTGACCGATATCCATTATCAGGGCGATAACTTCTGCTTTATACTCATCCTGAATCCATTTCAGCATGGTTGATGTATCGAGTCCGCCAGAGTAGAGCAGGACTACTTTTTTGACTTCCCCCTTACGCCCCTCATAGCTAGCCACTTTGACATAGCTGTTTTCACTATTTAAGGTCATTTTCCCCCTAAAATTAGGTTAATTCCTATATAATTTTATGCCCTTTTCTACAAAAATCAATGATTTTTTAGAAAAATGACTATTTTCGTTTAAAATAGTCTTGGTTCTATACTTCCTTTCCTGGATATAAAAATCAGCCCTAGTGGGGCGCTGAGCTACAAATTGTTCTTAATATACATTATATGTCAAAATGGTATATTTGT
>CAZAOX010000110.1:0-1957 GCA_964486985.1 uncultured Candidatus Saccharibacteria bacterium | reverse complement strand
TGGACAGTCGGGGCGGCTTTTGCTTCGCCATTTATGTTCAAAAAAGTGAAACCTGCAGCGAAAAATAATACAGATAAAACTACGATAGATATATTTTTTGAAAATTTAGACATAATTTAGTGCACTATTACGCTTATTAGGTTGTTATTGCTAAGAGAAGGTTTAATAGACAAGACTAAATCATATCTGCGAGACTTCTTCTTTCCTGCCCATTCATTTTGCGCCGATATTCCTTTGTTATACACCCACCCATCCTCCTCAGCAAGCTTAACGATTTGCTTTATAGTCGCGTCCACATCACCATTTTTTGACTTAAAAACCCTCTGAACAGATGGCGACACCGTCTTGCCAACCAGCGAGCCCTGACCACGCTCCTTCGAACTAGCCAGCTCCAGCCCTAGCAAGTCTAGCTTAGCTACCTTTTCGGCCTTGATGACCAACAGTTCATTTGGCTCTCCCCAGAGGTTCAGATATCTCCCAGTTTCCCAGCCCACGAAACCAACCAGTACAACCAAGCCAACTAGTAAAAAGCTCTTTTTATTTTTGACAAATACCGTCCCAAAATTAGATTTTTTGGCCATGAAGATCACTGCTCCGATTAAATTGATACAATAATTTTACAAAACCCTCATCAAAACACCAAACTTAACCAGTAAAATACACGGTGCTATACTATGGGGGTATTGCATAACTAGCTAAAATATGATATAATGAAATAGTAATACAGTATTTAATTGGAGCTATGGCGTGATTTATTCAGAGAAAATTAGTACCGATGATTATCATAGAGGTCTTAGAGATAGAGTGATTGACCCCATGGAAACGCGTGCCTACAGGCTGAATTCAATAGTGCGCTTAAAAATGGGAGAATTGACAATTCAGTTGCTTGCATGGACTCAGCATGTAGAAAAAATTGGCTCTGAGCCAAATAACTACTCAATCGAAACCTTCTATCTAAATGACAACAAGAAACACATACAGGGCAGCCCAATGTTTACTAGGCTAGAAAACGGGTTCTGGGTGCCAACCCCAAACTTGATTATCCCAGTCGGAAAGAAGGCAACCCCAGCCCGGTTTGTGCGAGGATATCTCGTTGGCGACCCAAAAACTGATGTCAACGAGGCTTCAGTGGTATCCCTTGTAAGGGCACTAGATAGAGACGGCACCATAGCGGCATAAAACAAGTATATAAATTGTTCTCAATATACATTATATGTCAAAATGACAGTTTTGTCAAGTTTTAGAAATATCCCGCCCCTGTTCGTGGTATAATTTAAAGTAGTAACTTCAGGAGGTTAAATGGATATTCGGACTATTCAGTCACAACTTTGGGCGGCGGCGGATAAATTGCGCGGTAACATCAGCTCGTCGGACTACAAATACGTCGTTTTGGGGCTGATTTTCCTCAAGTATATCTCTGATTCGTTCGACGCTCGTTATGAAAAAGCTGTGGCTGAGAGCTTTGACCCCGAAGACCGTGATTGGTATTTGGCTGGAAATGTCTTTTGGGTGCCAAAAGAAGCTCGCTGGGAGAATCTGGTAGCACACGCCAAACAGCCAGATATTGGTGTTTTGGTCGATGAAGCTATGGACGCGATCGAACGAGACAATGCCGAGCTAAAAGGGGTTTTACCAAAAAACTATGCTCGTGAAGCACTCGATAAGCGTCGCCTGGGCGAGTTGATTGACCTGTTTACCAACACCACTTTCAAGTCCGACAAGGCTAAAGATTTGCTCGGTCAAGTTTACGAATATTTCATGGGTATGTTTGCCGATAGCGAGGGCAAGCACGGTGGTGAGTTTTACACCCCGCAGTCAATTGTCAAACTGCTCGTCAACATGCTCGAACCATACAACGGACGAGTGTTTGACCCAGCCTGTGGTAGTGGTGGTATGTTTGTGCAGAGTGAGAAGTTTGTCGAAGAACATCAGGGTCGTTTGGGCGATATCGCCATTT
>CAZAOX010000109.1:0-2021 GCA_964486985.1 uncultured Candidatus Saccharibacteria bacterium | reverse complement strand
ATAGTTTGCGGTTTTTACTTGTCAATAGTCCGCTGTTGAGTGGCGAAGACTTTACCTTGCTCGATAAAGATGTCGGTGATGTTGCCAGAAAGCTGACGATGATTTGGAATATGTATGACTTTTTCACGATGTATGCTGAGGTTGATGGCTGGGAGTTTGACCCTGAAAAGCCGTTTGGGGTGAAAATTGCAACAGGCTCCTTGTCGCCATCATCCTCCGGCACGGCTTCGCGCCCGATTTCTGTTGATCCGCCGTCAGCAGCAAACGGGGCTGCAGATGTGTCGTCAGATGAGGCGACTTCGTCGTCTGCCGAGCTACTTACAAATCCTCTCGATATCTGGATCGTTTCACGACTTCATCAGCTAAACGAACATATCACCAAGTATATGGATGAATACAACCTACCAGAGGCGATGAGCGAGATACTGCCGTTTATCGAAGATGCTTCTAATTGGTATGTTCGCCGTTCGAGGAGGCGTTTTTGGAAGAGCGAGGACGATGGCGATAAGGCTGATGCCTACAAAACCCTACATTATGTCTTGCTGAAGTTGTCAGTCTTGTTAGCACCATTTACGCCATTTTTGGCCGAGGAGTTGTATCAAAACCTCGGTGGCGGGGCGGAGTCGGTGCATTTGTTGGATTGGCCAACGAATTATGAGGTTGATCAGAAAGAATTAGAACGAATGGCTTACGCTCGGAGTGTAATTAACGAAGGATTGAGTCAGCGAGCTGCTGCTGGTATCAAGGTACGTCAGCCTTCGGCTAGATTTTCGATAGAGGGTGCTCCAGACATATTTAAGGATGTTGATTTTGAGTATGAATATATGATACTTCAGGAGCTGAACGTTAAGCAGTTCGGATATAATAACGCACCAGTTGAACAGATAGTGGCTATTGATACAACAATCACCCCTGAGCTCAAGCGCGAAGGCCTGATGCGCGAAGTTGTTCGCCATGTTCAGTCTGCTCGTAAAAAGGCTGGGCTAAATGTCGATGATCGAATAGTCTTGTCGCTCAAAACGACCGACAAGGAACTAGGAAAAGCCATCGAAGAGCACAGCGAAACTATCATCGCTGAAACATTAGCTACTCTAGGGGGAGTAGAGGGCAATAATTTTGAGGTGTCTGTCGACGGGGCAGAGCTGTTGATAAGTTTACGAAAGGCATGATGCCTAACTACTTGCTCGCGCTGTCAGCATCGTCTTTGGTGGTTCTTGCGATAGCCACTTTGTTTCGAGTTCCTGCAAACATCAAACAGACAGTTAGCTGGCATATCGCTCAGTCGAAGGTGACGATATGGTTTGCTAGGATTTTATTGCCGTTTGCTGGGACACTATTGGCTGCCGGTGCTATCTATGCTGAGGAAATTAGTCTGAAAATGCTCATCTTCTCGATAGGGCTTGGGTTTACCTTGTTGGGACTGGTGCCGTACGAGATAGGTCGCCTTGCGGGAAGAATTCATGATTCCATAGCATGGCTTAGCGCTGTTTTGGGGCTGTTGGTGAACTTGGCTATTTTGATAAGGGGAGGCCATACTGTTATGCTTTTGGCGGGATCTGCCGTGCAGATAATATGCCTATTGGCCATCATCTATTCTAGGATAGTGCGCAGGCACAGCTTTGTTATACTTGCAGAAGTCATTTTTTTCGCGGTGTCCTATGCGGTGCTAATGTTTGCTCAGTAGGTCTTTAGGAGCTGGACCTATTGGAACTAGAGCAGCCGGCTGTCTATGGGCTAATCGCCACCAGAAGCTCGGTTCGTCTATAGGCTTGTCAGCATATATATCGATATTTTTCTCATCGACATGTAACTTACCGACGACTTGATTTTTGGTAAATGGAGGGTTTTGGGTGATTTTAAGTGTTGGTTTTAGCTCTGTGCCGTTGAAGCCGTAGAATGATAAATCTTCTTTGGCGAGTAAGTTGGCTGATTCTCCCCATGGCGTTGCTACTTTGCCGACAATTTGTGACTTTTTGACTATTTGTCGCTCAGTGAAGAGTCTCTCAAATTCTTGGATGAGT
>CAZAOX010000108.1:0-2084 GCA_964486985.1 uncultured Candidatus Saccharibacteria bacterium | reverse complement strand
ACAAAGGTCTTGCCGTCATCGTAGACTCTAGAGGTTTGGATATCGTGAAACAGCTCTCCGTAGAGTTTATCTGGGCTCTTACTGCCAGGCGTTAAATGGATAGCGAATTGTGAAAGTAGTTTTTTTGCTGAAAATTGAGATTGTTTATCGCCGTGCATACGAAGTTATTATAGCACCACCTAGGAAGTAGATTTGTTGTGACGTTTTCGTTCGTGCGGATCGAGATAACGTTTGCGTAATCGTAGGTTTTTTGGCGTAACCTCTAAAAGCTCGTCATCTTCGATGAAGTCAAGGCACTGTTCAAGGCTCAAGTTGGTAAATGGTGTCAGCTGTACGGTCCCGTCAGAGCTTTTTGAGCGCATATTTGTCAGGTGTTTGGCTCTACAAACATTAATCTCTAGGTCCTCTTGGCGATTATAGATTCCCACGATCATCCCAGCATACACTTCCGTGCCAGGCCCGATGAGTAGTTCGCCCCTCGCCTCTGCCATCTCAAGCGCATATGGCGTGGTGGTGCCAGCTTCGTGAGCTATCAAAACACCATTTCTAGTCTTGGACAATTTAGGGCCAATTGGCTGATAGCTATGAGGCAAGCTATTCATGACTAAAGTTCCCTTGGTAGCAGTGAGTAGGTTGTTCCTAAGCCCTATCAGGGCCCTAGTCGGTATCAGGTAGTTGAGCCGTACTGTCTCGTGGGAGAGATTTTCCTGGGCACGCATTTCAGCTCGCCTGAGGCCCATTTCTTGGCTGATTGTGCCAACGAATTCAGAACTTACTTCGATAAATAATTCTTCAACAGGTTCTTTTTCGACGTCATCTTCAGTGATAGTGATGACCTGTGGCCGGCCGACCTCAAATTCATATCCTTCGCGCCGCATGGTTTCGATAAGGACGCTTAGGTGCAATTCGCCTCTACCCGATACGGTAAAACCCAGTCCATTAGGCTCGACCTTCAGGGCGACATTGGTCTCAAGTTCTTTTGTTAATCTTTCGCCAATCTGGCGACTAGTCGTAAAGTCACCTTCGAGGCCTTTCATCGGACTAGTATTTGGACCGAGGTAGATACTAAGAGTTGGCGCTTCGATCTCGATAGTTGGCAGAGCTTCTGGGCTTGTGGCGTCAGCTACTGTATCGCCAATTTTAGCCTGACTCAGTCCAGTCAGAGCTACGATATCGCCAGCAGTAGCTTCTGTTAGCTCTTCGCGGTTCAAGCCTCGATAGCCAAAAACATTATCGATTTTTGCTGATACTTCGGTGCCGTCACGCTGGATTAGTTTGACAGGAAGCCCACGTCTAGCTACGCCACGATTTATCCTACCAACAGCATATTTACCCTGAAATGAATCATATTGCAGGTTGCTAACGAGCATTTGAAAAGCATCGCCTTCGCTAGTTTTAGGCTGAGGGGTTTCTTCTATAATCGCTTGAAATATCACATCTAAATTGGCAGTTTCGTCACTAGCCCCAGGAAGCTTTGACCAGGCCTTGCCTTCGCGTGCAATTGCATAAAAGATCGGATACTGTAACTGATCTTCATTGGTAGCTAATTCTAGAAATAGGTCGGCTAGCTCGTCCTCGACTTCAGCTATACGTCGAGCAGGCTTGTCAATCTTGTTGATGATGACTATCGGCTTAAGGTTTAACTGGAGCGCTTTTGACAAGACAAACTTCGTCTGTGGCATCGGCCCTTCGGCTGAATCAACGATGAGAAGGACGCCGTCAGCCATGTTGAGCGTTCGTTCAACTTCACCAGAAAAATCGGCGTGTCCCGGGGTATCGATGATGTTGATTTTATAATCGTGCCAGTAAACAGAAGTTTGCTTGGCGGTGATAGTGATGCCGCGTTCGGACTCCTGGTCTCCAGAATCCATCAGTAAGTCCTGGCTCATCTCCGCCTGGTTATCTCGAAAAGTCTGGGACTGTTTAAGCAGGCCGTCGACCATCGTAGTCTTGCCGTGATCAACATGAGCGATGATCGCAATATTTCGTATAAATTCAGATTTCATCGTTTTAAATAAGCGCTCTTTGAGAGCTCCCAATTCAGTAAATTCTATCAGAATTCAGTAGTTTAATCAAGCATAAGC
>CAZAOX010000107.1:0-2117 GCA_964486985.1 uncultured Candidatus Saccharibacteria bacterium | reverse complement strand
CTCTCGCAACAAGCCTCGTGCTAGAGCAAGCCAAGTCCTATGGCGACAGATGGAGTCGGCAAGACCACGGCGGCGCGAGTTTGATAGGTTAGTCAGGTATTGATGACAAAAGGAGATTTATGTCAGAAAGCGTAACAAAAAAGGATAAAGAACTTGTCGAGCAGGCGCTTGGTGAAGACAGCAGTGTCTCAAGACAAGCGCTTAAACAAATCACATCTCAAAACAAGTTCAACACCGACAAAAAGTTAGCAATTTATACAGTAGATAGGCTGAGGCAGGAGCCTAGCTTGACGGAGGCTGCTCGGCCAGATGCCATCGTGCGCCTACTGAATTATGCGATGTATGGTGTTTACAGGGAGGATGATGCATTTAGTTTTACGCTAGAAAAGAGCTTTGAAGCATTGGTGCACCCAGATGGTAGAGTGCGTGAGAGTGGGCGAAAGATGCTTGGCAATTTGGCTTTCTTCTCACATGGAGCGGTAGAATGGGATGATCTGCTACCTGCGGTAGTCGGTAGGTTGGAGAAAATTATCAAAAAAAATCGCCCAAAGGGCCAACTTCCCTACATGGAGAAGCTCAAGCCGTCGGTTTTTAAAACAGCGGCGATCGCTTGGTATGATTTGATGGACCATTTGTATTATAAAGATGAAAATAAATTTTTTAAGATGGTCGATGACCTGGGGTTGCCAGAGTATGAACCAGATGACCTGCCTGATTTCCTGGCTCATAAGCGTGCCTGTGATTATCCAGAGTTAGAGCCATATCTCAGCAAGCCTATCCCAGCCATTAAGTTGAAGTACCATAAGTCGCCAACAGCTAAGCAGCGAAAAGAAGCAGCGCTAGAGCGTGGCTCGAAATGTGCAGAATGTGGCAAAGATATCGAGGCGATTGGTTCATTTAACATCTACACCCAAGAGGAAACTTGCGATCACTGTGCGATTAAGTTCTACATGCTGGAAGAAGGTTTCGAGAATCTAAAATCTGCTGAGGCACATCGACGTAGATTGTTTGACGTTGGCTATTTATTCACAGAAATGATGCTGGATGAATATTGTGAGGAGGTCGGTATGGGGGAATCTGATCTCGAAGACACTGAGCGAAGAGCTATTTCTGATGACAGCCAAAAGGCTTACAATTTGATTCCTGTAGAAGTCAAAATTAAGTTACAAAATACGCCCGACCAGAAGAGGATGGAAGAAGTTTTGCGGGGCTATTTGTAGTAAAAGTTAGAGGTTGACGATGAACAGAATAAATAAATTTATAATAGGGCTTCATGGAAGCTAAACTATACAAGCGGGCAGTCGAGCTAGCTGAAAAGAATCGAGATCTCAACACATCTACGATACAAGCGAGACTAGAAATCGGTTATAATCGGGCTATTCGAATCAGGGATCGGCTGGTTGATGAAGGGTTGGTCAATGATGACGACCCGAATCTCACTGAGACTGGTGATTATCGCAGGAATTGGACATTATATGTACTGAAGCTGGAAGACGAAAAATACTATGTAGGAATCACTACCAAAACAGCTGAACAGCGCATGCAAGATCATATTGATAAGCGAAATAGTGCTTATTGGACTGCGATGCACGAACCACGAGAAGTTATTTATAAAAAGGATCTAGGTAAAATATCTGTTCGAAAAGCACGAAAAGTAGAGAATCGACTGACTCGTGATTTGATGAAGCAACGAGGTATTAACAATGTTCGTGGTGGTGATTTAACGACCACCGAGGAGTTAGTGAAAAGATTTGGTTGGTTTCTTTCAAAGGGTGACTGGGTCACCGTCAAGTATGGTCTTGCGATGATGGTGCTGTCGCTCTTGTTGGGGGTATATATCGCATCACTTCACACGTAAAAGGCACTTCTCTTAATGACAAGATGGCGGGGTGTTTGTCTGATTGCTTGCGGTTGCCAGTAACTTACTATATAGTTGCTGATGTATGTTTAGTCGACCGATTATCACTGTGCGAGGCATTGTTTATCACGAAGGTAAAATCTTTGCACAGCGCCTGAAGAGTGAAACTGGTATTAACAAGTTTTGGTCAACGCCCGGTGGTAAGCTTGATGTTGGGGAAGATTTATTGAGCTGTCTGGAGCGCGAGATGATTGAAGAG
>CAZAOX010000106.1:0-2117 GCA_964486985.1 uncultured Candidatus Saccharibacteria bacterium | reverse complement strand
GTAGGTCCCGATGTCAAAATCATGCCATTCGGCCTCTTGACGCCTTTTCGGATTGCCCTGAGCGCACGCCCAGCATAGCCCATATCTTCTAAAGAGAACGAGCTACTAGACTTATCGAGAAGCCTGATTACTACCTGTTCACCCCAAACGACAGGACTTATGGCAATACGTAAGTCGACCTCTTTGCCAGCCACATTCACGGCGAACTGACCATCCTGCGGTATCCTATGCTCGTCTATCTTAAGGTCCGAAAGAATTTTAATACGGCTCACTAAGGCCGGTTCTATGCTTTTCGGTAATTGCATAATTTCTCGCAAAACACCATCAATACGACACCGAATCTTTAACGACTTCTCTAGTGGCTCTATATGGACATCACTAGCGCTACTCTTCACGGCGTACTCCAAGATAGTACTCAAGGCTCGCGAAATAGGTGAGTCCTGAACAATTGTTTTGATGTCCTTAGCACTTTCGTCCTGGGCCTCCTGCTGTGAAACCTCTGCAGCCTCACTGACCATCGAAAGATCAGCCTTATATTGACTCAAAACGTGCCTGACGCTTGCGTCAGAAGCCATAAATACCTTAATAGGTCTCTGAATACGGTTTGATAGATAATCAACAGCTTGGACGTTATTGGCGTCTATCATCGCAACCGCCAATCGGTTTTGCACTTCGGCTAAAGGCACGGCCATGAAGCGTTCTGCGACGTCAGCCGGCAATAATGATAGAATATCCTGGTCTATAAAACTATTCGTCAAATTGACATACGGCACCCCTGACACATGAGCTACTGCATGGGTCATCAGCTCGTTATCAAGAATAGATTCCTCAGCTATCAAAGATAATAAAGGCTTGCCCTGGCTCACAGACCTGCTATTAACGTCATCCAGTACAGATTGCTCTATCAGGCCTTCTGTAACCAGAAGCTTTTTAAGTCTCTCTAGTATGTCGTCTGTTAATAGTGCCATATGTCGACTTCCATCAACTACTTAGCACTATCACTTCCTACAACAATTTCGACAGTAGGGTTAATGGCCTCTTTATTAAACACCTTTGGTTCAGGCGGCACTAGATCCGAAGAGATCTCATCGATAGTTTGCACAGTGACGCCACCTTCCGGAACTTTTAGAAATGATAGGTTCATAGATATCAGATACGCTACAGTTACACCTATACTAGCAATCAAGATTATCATCGCTATATCAGTTTTTTTCATTACCCCCCCCTAGGGTGACTTTTTTGTCCTTGGTTCCCACCTTTTGGGCAGTCTGATAGAAGGCCTCTCCGTAGATCGTCATCCTAATATCTTCCTTGCCAACTTCAACACTGGCCTGGCTAACCCTAATCACCCGGATAGATTTTTCAAAACGTTTCAGTAGCTCTTTTAAGCTGTCAGCGTCACCAGATACAGCCATACGGAAACCGATCTCACCAGTCTCCCCTGGCGACGAGCTGTCCTCGATGGAGTCTACCGACAAGCTATCTAAGCGCAGACCGTCGATAGGCTGAGCAAAAACCTGTTGCAAGGAAGCACCTAAGGCATCTGCGTTCGCCTCAGCGGGAAGAGCATCCAATATGGTCTGAAGAGCGCTACTGTCCTCCTTAAGTCTAGCAGAGCTCAGCGCCTCATTAGTGTCCAAAACACGAACTTCATCTTTCAATTTTTTAGCACTTTTTATGTTTTTATTGATCGTATTGATTGTTGACTGCTTAGTTGAGGTGATATCTACATGAAATCGTATCTGTTGTATCAAGAAAAATGAAACTACGACAGAAACCCCAGATATAAATGCCACCGCAGCGACCATTATAAACATCGTCTTCTTAGAAGAATCTATTTGCTGTCTCTTGCGAAGCGCGCCACTCTCATCTGTAGCCATAGCTATCTCCCGTCCTCATCATCTTCACCCGAGATGCCAGTACTTGATTTAAATAAGCTCCTTGGAACACCCACTAAGGAATCTGTTACATCAACTTTCCCAGACGGAGACTCTATGTGAACTGAACCGCCAGAAGATGTGAACAATTCACTAGGATAATTAAAAGAGATAGAAAAACGCAAAACCTTTTGCCCGTCAGCTGACTCACCAAAACTAGTTTCTCCAGATGATATATTT
>CAZAOX010000105.1:0-2148 GCA_964486985.1 uncultured Candidatus Saccharibacteria bacterium | reverse complement strand
GATCAACACAGCCCCTTCTATAGGCTCATACAACCCACCGAGAAGTCTCAGCAGAGTGGTCTTGCCAGCACCGTTCTCCCCGACAATTGCAACCCTCTGGCCCTTCGCAATAGCCAATGACACATCATTAAGTACTCTAGCATCAGTATGAGGATAGGCAAAAGACACTCTATCAAAACGAATCTCGCTACCAAACGTCACCACTTCTCGGCTAGACTCCTTGCCTACTGGATAATTCATAAACTTCTGGTAATCAAACAGCTTGGAGATATCTTCATCAATACCACTGACGGTTGACACTAGCCCGCTAATACTAGATATTGCACGACTGACTGTCTGCTGAACAAATAGAAACTGACCTATCGGTTGCCGTCGTGCGATAATCTCCAGCGCCACCCAGACAAGTGACACAACCTCACCGACAGCCGTGATGATATCAGCGCCGAGACGTTTCCACATAAATTTTTTCTCAAAATCTAAACGAACCTTCTGATCCTTATCCCGAAGTCGTAACCTCAAATCCAATAGCTCACGTACCACACCCGATAACCTGAGCTCAGCGATCCTTTCAGGCCTAAACATACCCCACTCTATCCAACTCAAACGCCTTCTAGTTTCAACATTTTTCTGCCAATGACGAACTGAAAATCGAGATAGCTTAAATTGGATAACTACGCTGGGTATAAGTGATGCTAAAATGATTAGTGCTATCCATATATTGATAGTCCCCAGCAAAATAAGCACTGTTATGACAGTAAAAATCTGAGTAACTATCTCTGTGATACGACTAAATATATATGAGAAAAATTGAACAAAATCCTGAGATTTCTCATAAGTGTCTGCGGTTTCTTTGTCGTCATAGCGCCAAAATTCTATCTTAAAGAAATGCTCATATAGCTGGTCGCTAACTGCACCTTCTACTTTATGCCTCATCACGGCGTTGAGATAACCCTGGATTGACTGCCAACCAGTCACAAATATTCCTAATACCGCAGTGATTGCAACCAGTAAGACGACCCGGTTGCCGGCCTCTTGATTGCCAATAAAGGCTTCTGCTAGATTAGTTGTTGTTAAAGCTGCAAAATAAGTAGTGACGATAGGTAGAGCCGAGGATAAAATCGATCCCGTAGCCTGCAATACAGCCATGCCAGGCGCAACTCGAAGCGTAGTCCTGGCAACGCTAAACAAGGCCTCAACTATCTGACGTAATGTCAGCTTAGACTCTTTCATCATCAACCTTCACAAATCTTGGAACAAGCCTGCCGTCTAACTCAACCTCTTCACTAAACATCTCTAGTGGTCGAACAAAAAATTCATGCTCAGATTCATACAGGGGGCGATAAACTACTAACAACTCGCTGGTTTCGGTATGAAGGGCGGTACCAATGAATAGGTACAACTTACTGGTCTTACTGTGACGATACACACCTTCCTTCAGCGCGATCTTAGCGCCACTGATTTCACGCTGTCTACGCATCAACATCTTCTTTGCGGATTAATGAATCTAATATTGTAATAGCGCCTTGTTTAGTCTTAGTGATAATAAGATAACGATTTTTATGACAGAAAACCGCATCGCTTACGTCAGTAACCCTAGCTAACTGCTCGCCCTCTAGGCCAGCCCAAGCTTCTGGCAGCGGTCGCTTTACAGCAAAATCGTCTGGCTTTTCTCGAACCGCCTCTAGCCGCCAAAAACTACCGTCTTCACTTGGCGAGATAAAATACAGCGTCTCATCAAGCTCAGCAACCATCTTGTCATAATCACCAAAACGATCAAATACCATATACCGACTATCGACTGAATTTTCATAGGACTCTTTTACGTAACGTCGAATCTCGTACTTTGACCGCTCGCTCTCTACAAAACGTCCAAGAATCTGCTCCGCTAAATCAACTGCCTTATGATACTGAGTATCGAAATTCTCATCACTCCCAAAAAGCGGATTATAATTATATATTATATCAACTACCCCTAGACCATACTGCTCTCCTATTTCAGCCTGGGCGCCATTATCATCGGCGTCAATGAGGCGTACTAGGGTATTTTCTATAGATTTTGCCACCTCCATACTGCCACAGTATTTTTCACCATATTCACGCCACAAAAGTCCAAAAGCTGAATATAAAGAACCGTCGCTCCTCTCTGGT
>CAZAOX010000104.1:1622-2175 GCA_964486985.1 uncultured Candidatus Saccharibacteria bacterium | reverse complement strand
GGCTAACTTCTGGTCCGCCAATTGGCTATTCGTGACTAGGGGTCATACAAAACCTCGCTAACTTTCACTATTAATCTAACTATTGATTATCTTAGAATATATCATAGGATAATAAAAAAGTCAATAGTAGACAATTCCGAATCACGAAATCCCTCAACCAGGCAGACCCTTCCACGTCTTGCCTTGTGATCTGGGTTGATTAAATAGTTGTGCTTATAGGTATTTTATGATATCGTATCATTAACCCTAATTCAGGGCATGGACTACGACCAAGGAAGGTTCATCGTGAACACCAAAAGTCCAATGGTGACAGAGGGTCAGCTAGCCTGGCTCTTGAGCTGCAGAGAGTTTTGGGGCGAACCCCAGGACGGCGCCTACACTGTAGAGCTTATGGTTACAGGTTTGGGGGGCGCGAGTCAGGCCAGAGGGAGCATCTACAGCCTGCTCAAGCACCATCTGCCAGAAAATCTCTCTATGAGGGGTATCGGGGTGAAGGTTGAAAACACCGCCAACTTCATACACCTGATCACCATCCGCGTCCCAGGGCCGATCC
>CAZAOX010000104.1:0-1612 GCA_964486985.1 uncultured Candidatus Saccharibacteria bacterium | reverse complement strand
TCCACCCAACTAACTCCAAGAGGAGAGGAGCGGTGGTCGCCGCCTGACGGGTTTTGACCGCCGAAACGGCCGCCGAGGTTGAGCTAAGCTCCCTTGGCCCGCTTCGGCGGTTGTTTCATTTTTGAGGGGGGAGGAGGAGCACCTGCTTTCGTCATCTGCTACAATATACCCATATGGGCTAACCAAAATCTCACGTGCCAATCAGCTTCCTCGACAAATATTCACCAGAACAATTCGAGATATTGGGTAGTGATTTTGAGGTTAAAGACGGTTTATTAAATGAGTTGAGAAATGAAGGCTGGCAGGGGAAATTTGACAGGGTTTATATAGACGGCATGAGGCTGTATAGTCGCCTTTTCATCCGCCGCAAAAGATAACCCCAGTTAATTCTGGGGTTATAAGTAGATTCAAACGACACCGATAGGCTTGATCAGTGTAGCTTGCCGGGGTGAACAGATGAGT
The DNA here is from genome assembly GCA_964486985.1 of uncultured Candidatus Saccharibacteria bacterium. GTDB lineage: Bacteria > Patescibacteriota > Saccharimonadia > Saccharimonadales > Saccharimonadaceae > Nanosynbacter. The sequence continues at coordinate 1,150 of CAZAOX010000104.1, read as the reverse complement.
TTGACCTTTCTAGCGCAGTCTTGAGTTTGTGGAGCTTATAGAAACATTATCGGTAGCATATGTTCCGCCTGTGTCGCTCTCGGTGTTTTTTTGGTGATAACCCTTCTCCCACTTATTATAGAGCCCAGCGAGTTTTGTGGCTTGCACAGCCATCCTTTGTAGGAGGTCTTTTGTCTGGCGGACATCTAAAAGGTCGGCAGTAATTAGCCACTACTTGAGGATAGGCTCTATATCAATCTCAGGATACATTTCTTCTGGGTGTATTACAGTCATATTTTCCTCACTTCCTCTCAAAATTAAACAAACTTAGTTTACTTATAGCATAGCACACAATACTTTAAAAGTCAAATATAAAATATCACAAAACAGGGGAAACTGCTCTCGCAAAAGCTAATCCCAAAAACCCCTCAAGATTACAAAAATCAGCTGGCTAGAGATCTAATCTTGATCTGCTTCTGGGGATCCGTCTAGAACCTGCTCCAGCAATTCAAAACTGGTCGGTGGATACTCAAGATCACTACCTGGCTGGCCGACTTCATCAGATGCTACTTCATCTTGGCAATAGCCGGGCTGACCATCGATTTTAGCTGGGCCGAATTCTATATCAACTAGGTCGGGGATAGGGGTGATATCGGGTGGCTCATGGCCCGAACCCTCTGCGGTGAATATGGTCTCTGGGAAAGGCTCAAGACCGAGTATTTTACCCTCAGTGAAAAACGGGTAGCCAATGTCATGTGGGTTAATCTGGCCAGCAGTGCCCTCTTGTGTACCCTCATAGGTCTCATCATCTGAGAGCGTCTCTTGTTTATATTGTTCCATTTTTTCCTTTCATGAAGTTAATGAACTACTAGCTATAAGTTTATCATAAAAAATCCAAAAAGTCAATGCTAAAACTATTTTTACAGAGGGGGTTTTAATATTCTATCTTCAGTGCGAAGAGGAGGTTGCTGAAGCGACCGTCGAGGTTGAGCTAAGCTCTCTTGACCCGCTTCGGCGGTAGTTTCACTTTTGAGAAGAGTGCCTGTTTCTCTACGTGCTATAATTGGGCCTATGAAAACAGTGTTAAAACTTTGCAAATCACACAATAGGGCGAAGGGTAATCGATAAGTTTAGATTGATCAAGAGAGGGGAGGAGTATGGCGTACGAAGG
>CAZAOX010000103.1:0-2194 GCA_964486985.1 uncultured Candidatus Saccharibacteria bacterium | reverse complement strand
CTCTATAATATCACATTTTCACTGTTTTTGCAATATCTCCAACGCCTCAGATAGTGATTTTGCATAAAACTCACCTGGCTGAGTTCGATCAGGTTGACCCTCTATCGCCACCTGTATAAATTTCACATTTTCTAGCCTATTTTCACCTAAGGTCTTATCATCAACCAGCCAAACCTCACCCTGATCACGTAAATAGTCAGCTTTATGCCCTAAGGTAGTAATTATCTCAACTCCCTCCAAGGCAGGACACAGGCTTGCCTTTAGGCGTTGGATATCATCTTTGCCATAGGTTACCGAAAACACCTCAGCGTGGCCTTTTAGCCAGCTCATTAGTTCATCCGCTCCCTTGTACTGCAAACGACCATCAGCCAACTCAGAGCTCACCAATGCCTGATACACCTCGTCTACGTCCAAGCCCAGATCTGCGACATGCGCCGAAAGGTCGTAGTAATAGGATATCTCAGCATAAACATAAAACTCAGCCTGACGGCGGACCTCTACCTCACTATCAACACCTGGATACATCTCAGCGATTTTTCGCCACTGCAACTCAACACCAAGAACCGTGTTATATAAAGTCCTATCTATATCGACACAAACTTTCAAGCTCATGCAAAATAGATCCTCATCAATTCTCTAGCTACCCTATCTGCATCATGCCGGATCAAGCTCCTCTCAGCAGCCAAGGGGTCGCTAGCATTTTGGACAGCTAGATATGGCCGATCTGCAACAAACTTTTTGCCGATTGCCTTATAGTGCTTTTTAGCCAGCTTCTTCTCATCCCACTCGACAATTAATTCTCCGTCATGAGCGTACCTCTCCATCAGCCTATTAGCAGGCCGATGATTGTTATAGAGCACATAGTCCAACTTCATCCCAGAAAATCGCTCGATTTCTTTAGCGAAGTCATCCACCTCAAAACCAGCCGTTTCTCCTGGCTTATTGACCAAATTGCAGACATAGATTTTTTTGGCTTTCGACTTATTTAAAACGCTCGTCAGCCCTTTAACTAGCAGAGCTGGTGCTAAACTGCAGTACAATGACCCTGGAGCAATCACCACCTGATCTGCCTCTAGTATAGCCTGGATAGCATCTGGATTGATATTTGCCTCTGGTTCAAGCTCCATCCACGGGCGCTCGCCATCAGACATCTCGTACTCCTCGAGGTTATTTTCACCCCTGACTACAGTACCGTCCTTCATCCTGGCAGTCAGCTTGATGTTATCTAGGGTGATGGGCTCAACTTTGCCCATGATATTCAGCACTTCACTGGCCGTTTCTACCGCCTCGGCATAGCTACCCGTCATCTTCTCTAGAGCCGCCATAAATAAATTACCAAACACATGCCCCTTCAGGCCACCTTCCTCAAACCGATAGTTAAACAAATCGCGAACTTTTGGCGAACTACTCAAAGCCACTAAGCACTGACGGATATCCCCCGCCGGCAAAACTCCCAGCTCGTCACGCAACTTACCTGTCGACCCTCCATCATCTGCCATGCTGATAAGCGCCGTGATGTTATGTGTATACTTCTTTAACTCACTCAACAATGTAAAGCTACCAGTTCCGCCACCGATAACAACAATCTTTATCCCTAACTTACTCATAACCTCATTATATACCATATGACTTTCTGGTCAGTTATTTTCATGATAAACTACTCTTCATGCGTATCGCTATTCAGGGAGAATTAGGCTCATTCCACGACGAGGCAACACAAGTTTTTTTTGCCAATAAAGATGTTTCGCTAGTTTCTAGCCCTACATTTAAAGATGTTTTTCATAAACTTCACGAAGGCAAAGCCGACTATGGCGTGGTGGCTGTTGAAAATACTCTCTTTGGGTCAATCCATGAAACCTACGACCAGCTAATCCGCCACCCGTACACCATCATCGGCGAGATCAATCTACCGATTCACCAACAGCTAATTGCCCACCAAGGCGCCAAACTATCCGACATCACTGAAGTCTACTCACACCCAGCAGCCCTCGACCAATGTCGTAATTTTCTATCCCAAAAGCTACCCCATGCTCGGCTAATAGAACATGCCGATACAGCTGGAGCTGTCGCCGAGATATCGCAATCCGGCAACAGGCACCAGGCGGCTATCGCCTCAGTCCGTGCATCAGAGCTATATCGTATGGAAATTATCGCCCCAAACATCGAAGATGAAACAAACAATATCACTAGATTT
>CAZAOX010000102.1:0-2257 GCA_964486985.1 uncultured Candidatus Saccharibacteria bacterium | reverse complement strand
ATTATATTTAACATACTACTATGTTATACCTAGTAGTTGGCAAAGTCAAGTATTTTTTAATTCTATCGCTCATCCCTATCTATACCTGGGTGCACCTTACGAAATGCTTCCACGGTGCCGTCCGAACGTGATCCGAGGACGCCAGCAGCTCTTCTCATAAAGTTCCCTGCAGCAACGAAAACCGCTGCAAGCGCCTGTTTCGCTAGGACCCTAGTTAAATGGAGGTTGGGGTGACGAGGCCCCCTCTCCCACGGATGCTGATTCATATACTTCTATTATATCATAAAAACTATAAAAACGCTACCTACTCAGTCCGCAAAGCTTCTATCGGATCGAGTTTGGCGGCTTTTCGAGCCGGTAGCCAGCCAGCCAAGATAGCCACCACGACCAACAGAACTACGACTGTCGCCATGGGGATAGGCCGAAAGATCAACAGATGGTTTCCCTCGCCTAGGCCTAACTGGTCAGTGATCCAAGGATTGGCTAAAGTACCGGCCCCAAAAGCCATTAGCACCCCTAACGTGCCTCCGAAAAAACCAACCCAGGCTGCCTCATAGCGAAACAGTTTAGCGACTGCCTTTTTTGATGCTCCGAGCGCCTTCATCAGACCGATTTGCTGTGTTCGCTCCAATACCGAGATGTACTGAGTATTAACGATGCCAAAAACACTAACGATTAGGGCTAACACCCCGAAACCAGTCACGATATACTGCAGGATATTGATAAACGAAAAGATCATCGCCTGCATTTCTTCGGCCGTGGTCACATAAAAACCATCTTTTTCAAGCTTTTTCTTGGCTTGCTCAGGCGAACTGGCTTTATCTATCAGCACGTTGACCGATAGATATTTTCTATACGAGTCAGTCCCTAGTGAGCTAAATTCGCTAAGCTCTTTTGCCGTTTCACTACTGACTTCTATATAGCTCGGAGACATCATGCTAGACGGATCTTTGCCTAGTAGAGCGACAATTTTTAAATCTTTTTTAAATGTTTTACCCTCTGCCTCAGCAATCAGCTGTTGAACCCTAGTCTCGTCTCCCGCTAGCATAGCCTGTCTGACCCCCTCTTCATCAATCTGTTGCGGAGCTTGGCTAACTGTTATCGATACCATCGAACCGATGGCTTCTTGAGGATTTTTAACACCCAGGTCTTTTATGTAGTCAATCGGCAGAACTACTTCATCGCTTTTTATGTCTGTACCGATAGCTGGCAATTTGCCAACATCAACATGACTTTTGACCGTTGAGTCGTAAGTACTAACTTCAGCGGTGTATTTCTTATCTTTTTTGAGACTAAACTCAACATATTTCGGCTGAACTTGATAAAACGGCTGGACTGACTTGACATATGGCTTACTGGTTAGTCTCTCTACGTCCTTTTGACTAACTGTTTTGATGTTCATGCCATATTTATTGGTCACCTCTGGGTCATACTCTCGAAGGCTAGCCATATCGCTCCCAGTTGTTACCATTTTAGACATGCTCTTGTCTCGAAAGACTATCACTAGGTTCGGATCGATGTTACTCTCTAGCACTCTGTCGATATATTGCCTGGCACCCTCACCCGCCGCTAATGACGTGACTATCGCAAAAGCTCCGACCGATATAGCCACAGCTGTCAATAAAGTGCGGAGCTTGGCACGGCTTAGGTTGCGTCCAGCTCGGTGAATGATATCGGTGGTTTTCATTGGACTTTCCTCCTGACAATAGGCCTAAGCTTACTCTCACTTGAAGGGGTTGCGTTAATTATCTGAGCGATTTTGCCATCTTTGAGTCGCACCTGCATATCGCACCTAGCCGCCAGCTCCTCATCATGAGTGACTAAAACCAAAGTTGCTCGTTTTTTCCGCTGATAATCAAATAATAAGTCTTCGACTATCTTAGAAGTTGCCGTATCTAAGTTGCCAGTCGGCTCATCAGCAAAAAGTATCTTTGGCTGATTGACAATCGCCCGAGCTATCGCCAGGCGTTGTTTTTGACCGCCGCTTAGATTTCCAGCTTTTTCCTTCACTTTATCCTGCAACTCGACTGCAGTCAGCGCGTTCAGAATTAGTCTTTTTCGCTTACGCCGTAGAACTCCCGCCATCTCTAGAGACAAGCTAACGTTGCTGAAACAAGTTTCACCAGCTTCGATAAAAAAGCTCTGAAACACAAAGCCCATTTCCTTGGCCCTAAAAGCATCAGTAGCACGAGGCTTAAGCTCCAAGATGTCCCTTTTAGCTACTAAGACCTGACCAGCCTGTGGCTTATCTAGGCCA
>CAZAOX010000101.1:0-2333 GCA_964486985.1 uncultured Candidatus Saccharibacteria bacterium | reverse complement strand
AAACCGAACCAAGAACGAATAGTGCTATACGTGTAAATAAAATCCAGCTAATATCAAACTCCCTTAAGGAAACTCTACGCCACCAATGTCAGTATTGCTATAAATACGGTATAAGTATACTATTGATTGCTCTGGCAGAAGACGCCGCCTCCCTCAAGCTTGACAGTTACAGCCACAGCACGATCGCCACCGCCACTCTTAGGGGTCTCCCCGTCGCAAGTAAATTTATAATGGTACTTCATCGAACCCTTTTCAGAAGCTCCAGTTGAGGGGTCGCTAAAATCATCACCGCCAGACTGCAAATAGTTCGTAACAAAGGTCCCCATAGCCTCGCTGGAAGACGGTACCTTTCCACGATTATTTGTTGCGTAGCTGTTTAGCTGAGATATGAACCTTGATACATCTTCACGGCGCTGAGTGTCGCGTTGGCCCCGTTGCAAGGCAGGCCAAGCGATAAACACCATTAAAAATATCAGGCCAGCAATCGCCAAGACCAAAACCACCTCGATGATAGTAAACCCTTTTGCGATATTTTGTCTTTTCATAAACCTAAGCTCCTTTATGAGACCTGTTTAGTCTTATGTTATTTTTACAAGCTTTCATCGCTTATGCTTAATTCTACGCTAGACTGCACATTTTGTCTATAGATTGATACCATTAGCCAGGCTATATATTGGCAACAAGATAGCACCTACCATGCCCCCAGCTACAATGGCTAGAACCACCATTAGTATAGGCTCGATAGCTGTAGAAATCGCCTTAATCTCCTCGTCCAGCTCGTCCTCATACACCTGCGCAGTCTTACCCATCATGTCGTCAATTTTACCGGACTGTTCACCTATTTTGATCATCTGAGGCACCATTTCTAGGATATATTCTTCATTTTTCAAAGATTGAGATAAAGCTTTGCCACCTTTCACCCTCTCAGCAGCCCTCTCTATAGAGTTAGCGATAATAACATTATTTACAGCGTTGGCCGAAATATGCAAAACGTCCAGCATGGCAACTCCAGTAGACAATAGTGTTTGCCCAGTCCTAGTAAACCGAGCCATGTATAGCTTTCTGAACATCCCCTTAAACATCGGCACATTTAACTTAAATAAGTCTTTGCTCTTGATGCCCTTATCTGTCTTTAAGTATTGTAGGAAAAAATAACTGCCGACACCGACAATAATCAAGACCAGCCACCAGTAGCTAACCAAGAAATCAGCAAGCCCAACCATGATTTTTGTTATCAAGGGTAATTCCATTTTTAAATCTTTATACAGATTTTTTACCTGGGGGATAACCGTCACTAGCATAAATACTATGACAAGCATAATAACTACCAACACTATGACCGGATACGTCAATGCCCCTTTTATCTTTCGCATCATCGCTGCGTCCTTTTCTTGCTGGGCAGCCACCCTTCTCAAGGCCTCATCTAGGGTACCCGATGCTTCGCCCGCAGACACAAGAGCTAAGAATACCTTATCGAACACTTCTGGATGCTTCGAGAACGCTTCAGATAAAGCCTTACCGCCCTCAATATCTGCAATTATCTGCTGAATCACCTGTTGCAGGCGCTTATTAGCAGTCTGATCTAAAACCGTACGAACACTTTGGACCAAAGGCAGTCCAGCGCCGATCAACGTTGCTAATTGCCTAGTGAATACTACTTTGTCTTTCGCGGTGATTCTACCGGTCAATTTTTGAAGAAACCCCTCATCATCACTCACCATATCTATCTTCAAAGGTATAAAACCCTGGGCAGACAAAAGTTTTGCAGCAGCCAGCTCACTTTCTGCCTGAACAATTGACTTGACAGTTTTGTTGCTAGCGCTATCTCTAGCTTCGTAAGAATACCTTCTCATTTATCAGCCTCTCATTAGCCTCTCGAACTCTACCAGGTCAACAGCAAACTCTCGTGCGTTATCGTAACTAACCGTACCGCTCTGTACTAAGCTCACTAGGGTTCTATCCATAGTCTGCATACCCTGATCAGCTCCAGTCTGAATGACAGCGTCTAATTGATGGGCCTTACCTTCACGTATAATATTTCGAACCGCTGGGTTCGCTATCAAAACCTCTGCCGCCACCACTCGCCCACCGCCAATTGCTGGAACTAATCTCTGAGAACAGATAGCCATTAAAATATTAGATAGCTGAGCTCGTATCTGTGGTTGTTGGTGGGGCGGAAAGACGTCAATCATGCGATCGATACTTTGTGCTGCTGAGTTGGTGTGTAAAGTAGCAAAGACTAAGTGCCCTGTCTCTGCAATAGTGATTGCAGCCGAGATGGTCTCTAGATCTCGCATCTCTCCAATCAGCACGACATCTGGGTCTTGACGCAA
>CAZAOX010000100.1:0-2346 GCA_964486985.1 uncultured Candidatus Saccharibacteria bacterium | reverse complement strand
TCAAAATGTTCGCGTAATTTATCGCGTAAAGTCCTCAGCGACTCAAGTGCGGTCAGGTAAACATCGGGCTGGTTGGCGAGCTTGTCATCTTTAAAAAAGTAGTTTGCTATCGGTGAATGGTAACTCTCAGCGGCTTGCGACAGCTGGTTTTCGCTAAACGGCTCATTAGCCTCTTCGTTCTCTACCGCCACGGCGCCTTCACGGTATTCTGTCAGGCCTAGCAATGTGTCGATCTGTTGTTCGAGTGGGCTGTTGACGCTCCTCATACCCTGTTCGATCAGCCAGTCTGAAAATGGCTTGAAAACAGGACTAGTTTGCATAATTTCTAGCCATGATTTTCGCTCCCGATAAGCACCCAGGCTGATCTTCCAGATGTCATTTGCTGAGAAACCAAAACTCGGATGCGAGACAACTTTCGGTAGCAATGCGTTAGCTCCGTCGTGGTTGTTAGTCGAGATAGAAAAGACTAAGTTCGTTAAGTCCTCCAGGAGAATTATCAGCTCTTGACTCAGCACGTCATCCTGGCGCTCGTAGTTGACTGCGAGATTTTCATTAGCAAGGTATGGCAATAGTTCTATAAGTTCGGCGTGCCTCCTAGCTAGTACAGCGACATTTTCTGGCGAGACTCCACTCTCGACTAGCCGTGAGATTTTTCTAGCAACGCCTGCTCGCTCATTTGCTAGTGAGTTAAACTCATCTATATCAACTGTCGTCTGGCTATTCTCAAAGTGTGTCGTCAGCTCTTTCGACAATCCTTCAACGGTATTTTCTAGACGGTCTTCGCCTTGGATGATGACCGATCGCGCATAGCTGACGACTTCTTTGGTTGATCGATAGTTGTCAGTTAGGACGATGATCTCAGGGTCGTTGTATTGCTGGCGGAAGCGTTGGATGTTGCCAACATCAGCACCCTGGAAACTGTAAATTGCCTGGTCATCATCGCCGACTGCCATGATATTTGGTTCACTCCCCTCCCCGGTCAAATTGAACAGTAGCCGGAGTTGGGCCAAGTTGGTGTCTTGAAATTCATCGATCATGATAAATTGGTACTGCTCCTGGAGGTTGGCGCGCAAATCGTCGTTAGTTTCCATGGCGCGAAGGACTGACAGTATCATATCGTCGTAGTCAAAGAGCTGTTTGTCGGCTAGAGCTCGCTGGTATTGCTCGTATATGTCCACGGCAGATAGCAACTTATCGGTAGCCTGGCTGTCTTTGAGGACAAAGTCACCTTTGGCATCTTTTTGACACCAAGTATTTTTCCAGGTCGTAACTGGTTTTGTCGAGTCTAGGTCGATCGCCTCCTGTGCGGCGTGTGCGATACTCAAGGCGATCGCGTTCTGATACGGAGTGATGCCTTTTGGCAGTTTGCCAGTGGTGGCCGAAGCAGCGATCTCAGCTAGCGGTGCAAACTCTTGGAGAGTCGTTTTAGAGATCTTATTTGCAAAGACTCTTTTGATGCCTTCAGCCAGCTCATCATAAGTTTTCTGATTGTCTGCCAGTATCTCCCTCAGCTCATCGGGGCTTAGGCCGCTTTTTTTGAATTCTGAGATAATGGTTTTTAGACTGCCGATGTAGGCAAAAGCGCCGTTGTACTTTGTAGCTAGAGGGTTTTGCCAGTCGAGGGCTTCAAATAGCTCTTCGAGCAGTTGGTGTTGCAGTAGCTCATCGATCGGCTTTAGCTCTACTCCGCTAGAAAAATACTGTCGGTGCTGGTTGATGATCTCCGTACCAAAGCTATGAAAGGTAAATATCGCCACCTTGTACGCCGCTTCGCCGATGATCTGTCGGAGCCGTTCGCGCATATTGGCCGATGCACTGTCAGTAAAAGTTAGACAGAGAATGTTCGACGGCAAGGTGTCGGTTTTTTTGAGTATCTGCGCCGTGCGCATGCTCAAAAGCTCAGTTTTACCCGTTCCTGGCCCAGCCACCACCAGAAGTGGCCCATAAATCTTATCAACAGCCGATCTCTGCTGAGTGTTTAATTTGTCATACCTCGTTTTAAAATCCATATATCTATGATAGCAGACTAGTAGATGGCTACTATGAGTTTTGCTTAGGCTTTGATTAGACTAAGTATCTCAGCAAATGTCCTAGGCTCGTTGGGGTTGCTCTTGCCGTTTATCGCTAGGCTTTCCAATACTTCAATTAGCAAGGTAAAGTGCTCTCTGCTGATCACTTTTCTAGGCTCACCATCAGGAGAGTCTTTGATAGATGTTGTGAACCCTCTACGTATCTCGTCTATGACAATCCTCCAGTCAGGAGGCATATAATTACTATCGTGCCTAGGGCTTGCTTCGCCATCGACGGAGTGGCAGTGTAGTTCATAATCACCCTCAGTATTAATAG
>CAZAOX010000099.1:0-2347 GCA_964486985.1 uncultured Candidatus Saccharibacteria bacterium | reverse complement strand
CAAGATGTCCCTTTTAGCTACTAAGACCTGACCAGCCTGTGGCTTATCTAGGCCACTCATCGCATGCATCAGCGTCGATTTACCCGAACCACTCTTTCCGACAATCGCCACAGATGTGTTACTAGGGATAGAAAAACTAATATCATCTAGAGCTAAGAACTTATTGGCTTTTTTGCCAAACACTTTAGTTACATCCTTAACTTCTATGGTCATATTCTACTGTCCCTTCTGCGAACTACTCAGAATATCCTCAGCGCTCGCCCCAACTTCGTATTTTTGGATATCCTCATTATCTAGCGCCCAAGCGCCTAGAACCGGCTGTAAAATGCGCCAACTTTCGATAATCTCTTGGCTAGTCGTAAACAGACTCTTGCGAGAATTGATAGCATCGACTAGCACCTGCTCATAAGCCTCTGGTAAAGTCTCATCCGCCGAGTATGAAAAGCTTAGTTTCTGCGACTCCATAACTCGCTCATAACCAGGTTTTTTAGTGTAAAGAGCGATCTCGATCCCTTCATCTGGCTGAATCTTGAACTTCAACGAGTTAGTCTGATCTGTACTGCCTGCACGGAAATATATGGCGATTTCCGTCTCTTTACGGTCTAGCCCTTTACCTGTACTTAGCGATATCGGTACATTTTCCCAATTTGAAGCATCGCTCTCAAGACATACTTGAACAAATGTCTCCACTTGGCTATTTGAAACTCCGACTTCATGACGATAGCCGTTATATTGTGCCCGGGCCGCTCTCGACGGATCGGCGGTCAATATGCGCTTCAATGCTTGGAGGCGCAAATCCGGTACTGCACTCCAGTCTAATTTCGACGGTACATCCATCAGCACTAGCGCTAGAAGCTGGACCAAATGCCCCTGCAAAACATCACGTAGCGCCCCCGTTTGTTCGTAAAATTGAGCTCTGCCAGAAATGCCGATTTCTTCATAAGCTCGAACTTCAACTCGCTCAATACCACGGCTCCCCCACAAGTGCCTAAAGATAGCATTGCCAGAACGAAAAGCGATGATATTTTGGACCATTTCCTTGGCCATATAGTGGTCGATTCGATAAATCTGCTCTTCGTGAAAGTACCTTGCTGTCCGTTCGACCATATCTTTGGCACTCTCATAGTCTAGACCAAATGGCTTTTCAAACATCAGTTTAACGTCATCAGTATTTATGCCGGCGCCACCGAGATAGTCAGTGATTCGCGTCGCAGCTAGTGGCGGAACCGACAGATATATCAAAGTTTGTTGATTTTTCTTTGGCAATATTTTCGTCTTTAAAGTCTGATAGTCTTTTTCGGAAGTTAGATCTATGGTGATTATTTTGACATGGGATTTCAGCTCATCGCCGACAAGCTCCTCTAGGTCAACCTTGCCTCGCGATATACCGATAATCTCTAAGTCTTTAACTGCCCCGCTTGCGATGATCTTTCTTAGCGCTGGCAAAAGCTTACGCCTCGACAAATCACCAGTTATACCAAAAATTACCAACCTCGTTTTCATAGGTCTATTATAGCACCCATCTGGAATCTCCGCCCATCTAAGGCTACTATCTACTGTCCGTCGTGCTCGTCATTGATCTCTCGGCGGATGATCGTTTCGATAACATCTTCCAAAGTCAAAATCCCGACTGGCTGATCGTCATCATCAAACACCAAAAAGATATGACTTTTAGTCTGGATAAATCGCTTCAAGGCAGTATCGAGCGGCGTATCTATCTGGATATCGTGAATCTTATCGCGAGCATAAAAACTAACTGGCTTGTCCATTTCTTTACCTAGCAAATCTTTGATGTAGAGCAGGCCAACAAACTCACCATCATCATCCAAAACTGGTATCCGCGAATGGCCACGCTTACGGATCATTAATTGTAAAGTCCTATCCAAAATCTCATTTTCGTTGATAGTGAAAACTTTACTCAGTGGCGTCATCTCATCGCCAACGATCATCCGGCTAAAGTCTAAAGCTCCAGAGACTATCAACCCCTCCTCATAGTCAATCGGGCTACCGTCACGATGGACCTGTTCGACAATCATCTCCTTGAAATCCTCCTGCGAATACAGCTGAGGCGGCTCCTTACCCACATAGCGATCAAGCAACATAGAAATCGGTCGGACTATCGGCCAAAAAACCACAAAAATGATGTCTAGCAACCAGAAAAAGTAGCGTGTTAGTCGCCAGCCACGTTGTGAAAATACCGACTGAGGCAATATCTCACCAAAAGCCGTAATCAGCATCGTTGCTATAACTCCAGCCAAAACCCCAGTACTAATAGTCCCGCCTAGCACTAGACTTAGCGTCGTATTGACCGTCACATTGCCAAGCAGGACATTGACGATAAAGTAGT
>CAZAOX010000098.1:0-2350 GCA_964486985.1 uncultured Candidatus Saccharibacteria bacterium | reverse complement strand
TTAGAGGCTGGGCTAGGTTTGAAGTCGTCAGATAGGGAATTAATATTGCGTTGAGACAGGAGATGTTTAATGAAAATTGCGATTAGCGGACTTGGGCGGATGGGCGCACAGATAGCTAAAAAATTAGCCGAAGATGGGCACGAGGTTATCGCTCATAACCGTAGTCCAGAGCCTGTTGAGAAAGCAAAGGAGTTTGGCGCGGTTCCAGCTTTCTCAAAAAGTGAAGTTGTCGAGGCTTTTGGAGGCGATCAGCCTGTTGTTTGGCTGATGATTCCTAGCGATGTTGTCGATAGTGAACTTGATTCGTGGCTGGCGATTTTGCCTGAAGGTAGTGTGGTGATTGATGGCGGAAATAGTGACTATCGGGGAGATGAAGCTAGGGCCGAACGAGCCAAAGACTCTGGTGTGACTCTGCTCGATATTGGCACTAGTGGTGGAGTGTGGGGCTATGAGCGTGGTTTTTCGATGATGGCTAGTGGAGATAGTGCTACTTATATGCAACTGATTCCAGCGCTAGATACCCTGGCTCAGCCTGGCGGTGGGCATGACCATTTCGGGCCAAGTGGTGCTGGGCATTTTGTTAAAATGGTTCATAACGCTATCGAGTACGGCATGATGGAGAGTTTGGCCGAGGGTTACCGAATGCTCAGAGAGGGCCCATATAAAAGTATAGACCTAGCAAGCGCTGGCGATATTTGGGAGAAAAATAGTGTTATCACTAGCTGGCTCAATGATTTGACGCGTCAAGCACTCCATGAAAATCCACTAATGGAGGATATAGAAGGGGTGGTGGCCGAATCTGGTGAAGCTCGCTGGACGTTGGAAACTGCGGATGATTTAGGAGTACCAATGCCTAGTATTCAGGCAGCTTTTGACGTCCGACTAGCTTCTCAGAAAGGTGAAGTCAATTTCGCGACAAAGCTTTTGGCAGCTATGCGCAATAAGTTTGGTGGACATGACATTCAGGGAAAATAGATAATAAAAAAGTAGTTGAGAGGTGTTAGTCTTCTTATGGTAAAAATCACAGACAAACGAAAAGATCTTCGGCCTAGAGAAAAATTGCAGGCACGAGGGGCTGAGGCTTTGAGTGACTATGAGCTGTTGATGGCGATTATCGGCAGTGGTAATGCTCAGAGTGATGTGACAAAAATTGCCCGAAGTGCTCAAAAGTTACTCCAGCAAAAAGGGAGTGAACTGACCTATGAGGATCTATTGACTATCAAAAGCCTCGGCCCAGCTAAGGCAACGCAAATCATGGCGGGTTTTGAGCTTTGGCGACGTCAATTTGAAGTTTCTGAGAGGCCGATTATCGATAGCCCAGAAAGGGCTAGCGAACAGTTGGCGGATCTGCGTGATAAGAAGCAGGAGTATTTTGTTTGCTTGACGCTAGATGGAGCAAATCGCTTGATAGCTAAGCGTGTAATCTCTATCGGCACCTTAACTGCTAGTCTAGTTCATCCGCGAGAAGTTTTTGCTGAAGCGATAGCCGATCGAGCGGCTTCTATCATCGTGGCACACAATCATCCGAGTGGCAATTTGCAACCTTCACAAGCTGACAGAGATGTTACCACAAGACTGCAAAACGCCGGAGAGTTACTAGGTATCAATCTGATCGACCACATCATCGTTACTAAAAATTCTCACGTATCAATTATCGATAATTAACTAGTATAATTAGTAGTGAAGGAGGTGAAATGAACATTACACCTAGATTACAGAAAGCTATCGAAGTTGCTACTGTGGCGCATCGAAACCAGCGGCGGAAGGGCTCGAATTTGCCGTATATTGCTCATTCATTTAGTGTGATGTGTATAGCGGCCACAGAAACGGAGGAAGAAGATGTGCTGATTGCGGCACTCTTTCATGACATACTTGAAGATGTGCCGCACGAATATTCACGAGAGCAGATGCTAGCAGAGTTTGGTCCGAATGTGGTTGATATTGTCGACGGCGTTACTAAGAACAGCTCCATCAAAGATTGGCGGGATCGATCTGAGGATTATCTAGCTAATTTACGCAAGTCCAGGATAGAATCGGTTATAGTCGCAGTGGCAGATAAAATTCACAACTTGGAGGCGACGTTAACTGACCGCTTTGTGGTGGGTGATGATGTGTGGCTGAAGTTTAATGCTGGGAAAGAGGATCAGTATTGGTGGTATGAGCAGTTAGCGAGGATCTTCGAGGAGAGGATTCCCAGTTGGCCATTAACTTTAAGAATAAGGTCTCTAGTGGAGCAAGGGCTAAAAGGTGAAGATAAACGTTTTAATCAAGCCCAACTCTAAGCATCGCGAAGAGGTGGTCGAGGAGGCTGGCGGTGATTTGGTGGTTTTTACAAAATCCCTTGCTATAG
>CAZAOX010000097.1:0-2366 GCA_964486985.1 uncultured Candidatus Saccharibacteria bacterium | reverse complement strand
AGGGGTTGGTAGAGACTCGAATAGCCGAGATTGAAGAGATTTTGCAACAGGCGAGTATCATAACCGCTAAAAAGGGTTCAGCTATAGATCTCGGTCATACAGTAGAGTTAGTTTCTGGAGACAAGGAAAAGACCTATCAGTTGGTTGGTCCAGTTGAAGCAAACCCACTAGAGGGAAAGATCTCTAACGAGTCACCCATAGGTAAAGAATTGCTTGGCAAAAAAGTCGGTGACGAGGTTGTCATCACTACGCCAAAAGGCGAAACCCGCTACGAGATAGTGAAGATATCGTAGGAGTTCGAAGTAAGAAGTACGAATTAGGAATCATGAGAGCCGCTTCCGCGGCTCTTTTTGAAAGTTGCGGCCAAGGAGGGCTGCTGGGTAAAATTTGACAAAAATAATGTTTTTTGATATAATGTATGATAAGAATAGTTTCCTACATCTAAGCCCCAACTTGCTACAGCTGGGGGTTGGACGCAGGATTCTATATATATGCTATACTAACAGATATGGCGACGATACAAGATTATCGGGATGAGAGGCTGAGGAAGCTCGAGGAGCTTCAGGCCTTGGGGGTCAATCCCTATCCCGCAAAAGCAGAGCGAACACATTTTTTAAGTGATATTGTGGATCAGTTTGATGAGCTAGAGAGCCAGACCGTAACAGTGGTCGGGCGGATAGCTGGACTGCGTAAATTTGGCAAATTAGCATTCATCGTCCTCAAGGATAAGTCAGGTCAAGTGCAACTGTTTTTGCGCGACCAAGAGGTGGCGAAGCTTGAGGCTGAGCGTGGAATTTTGGGCATGAAGCAACTGAACCTGCTAGATACCGGGGATTTTATCCAGGCGACAGGTGAGGTGCTCAAAACTAAAACTGGTGAGATATCTGTTGGTGTCAAAGAGCTGAAGCTGTTGACTAAGGCTCTCAGACCTTTACCTGAAAAGCTTCAAAATAAAGAGGAGCGTTTCCGGCGCCGTTATGTCGATATGAACGTTAATTTGGATGTTAAAGAACGTTTCATCAGGCGGAGTAAATTTTGGAAGGCTACTCGTGAGTTTCTGGACGGTGAAGGATTTATCGAGATTAACAATGCTGTTCTAGAAAACATCCCTGGCGGGGCGGATGCTAATCCTTTCGTGACGCATATGGACGCTTTGAGGCAGGAGTTTTACCTGCGAATTAGCCATGAGTTGCCACTCAAGAGATTATTGGTGGCTGGTTTTGAGAAAGTCTATGACATTGGTCCGCGATTTCGTAACGAAAGCTATACCGAGGAACATTTGCCAGAGCACAACGCTATGGAGTGGTACTGGGCATACGCTGACTGGGAGAAGGGTATGGCGCTGACTGAGCGGATGATCCGCTTTTTGGTTGATAAAACTTGGGGCAAGCGTAAATTCACCCTAGCGAACGGTCAAGAGGTTGATTTTGGCGAGGACGGACAGAGCTTTGAGAAAATTAGCTTTGTTGAGATCTTGAAAAAGCAGTACGATATCGATGCGTTTGATTCGTCACTAGAGGATATCCAAGCAAAACTCAAAGAACATGGCCTAGAGGTTGAAAAAGTCGACAATCGTATCCGTAGCCTCGATAAACTTTGGAAAAATTATCGCAAAACGCTGAGCGGACCAGCTTTTTTGGTGGATGTGCCAGTGTTTATGCAGCCGTTAGCCAAGGTCTGCCAGGGCGACAAGCGGATGTCCGAACAGTTTAATCTAGTCTTTGGTGGTAGCGAGATGTGCAAGGCCTATAGCGAGCTGAACGATCCGATCGATCAGTTAAGCCGTTTCAAAGAGCAACAAGCACTGCGCGATGCTGGTGACGATGAAGCTCAGATGCTCGATATCGACTTTGTTGAGTCGCTCGAATACGGTATGCCCCCAGCTTGTGGTTTTGGCTATAGTGAGCGAATCTTTTGGGCACTTGAGGGCGTAACCGCTCGTGAAGGCGTGCCTTTCCCACAATTGAGGCATGAGGTTGATGAGACGACCAAGAGTATCTACAGGGAATTTATTTTTTAATTTTTTGCTATAAGCGCAGTAGGGCGTTGTCGATGATATAATAAACTCATACAAAGGTGTGTTTTTAGGGCAATAGGGGAGGTGTCGCAGGTGAAAAGATTTGGTTTTATGTTACTAACAGCTAGTTTTTTGCTGGTTGTGGCTTTTGGCGCTCCAGTTGGGGCGAGTGTAAGCGAGCCGACTCCGCGGGAGTTTACGGGGGATTATTATCTGTCGAAGGACGGGGACGGTCGTGCAAAGCTGACCGTAGTTGAAGAGTTCACTATCGAATTTCCTGAATACGACAAAAATAAAGGCATGGTTCGAGTTATCCCGTCATCATATGACGGCCATAGTCTGGATATCC
>CAZAOX010000096.1:0-2439 GCA_964486985.1 uncultured Candidatus Saccharibacteria bacterium | reverse complement strand
ATTATCGAAATACTTTTTTTCATCATACGCGCACCGAACTCAGGCAAACTCTCGCCTTCGAATTTTTGCTCGCCATAACCCGCCGTGTGTTGCACCTCATGCCCAACTTTCTCTAGCTTTTCGGCAAATTCCTTTTCCCGATCCACAAACTTCGCGCTGCCTATTAACATAATTTTCATCGCAACACCTCCTCATAGCATCGCACTTCACCATTCTTTGAAGTATACGCAAGCAAGTTACCATCCTCGGGCAATCCGCGATAATACGCCTCGACAATTACACCAATACCTCCATGGGATACTAGCAATACGTCTTCGCCATCATACTCAACCTTGACGCGTTCAAGAAAACCACTAACTCTCTCGTATAGCTGTTCTGTTGTCTCGCCCTGGCTTATCAAATTATTATCCCTACCATAATCCCATAGCCCAAAGTAATTACCATCATTCACTTGACCTTCGTATTCACCAAAATCACGCTCGCACAATGCGGTCTCTGCAATTAGCGGAGTGTCGGGGTGGGCCTCGGAAATAATTTCCGCAGTTCTAAACGCACGTTTCAGTGGAGAGGTAATAATTGCCGCAAACGCCTGATGAGCTAGCCCATCTCGCGTTGTTCTGGCTTGTCGTTCACCCTCATCATTTATTTCGATATCAGCCAACCCCTGAAGCCTATTCTCAATGTTCCACGCCGTCTGCCCATGTCGTACGAAATAAACCGCCATTACACATCCTTCCTAAAATATTTCGCCAACGTCACCGTATCGCCGACCTTTGCCTCGCGAGTAGTCTTAAGATTTGTAACGATATAGCCAATCTCACCCGCGCCCATAATATCTTGAGGCGCCATCCCAGGGGACAAATGGCCAATCTCAAGAGCCAAGCCCTTCGCCTCAGTCGCCATCATGTAAATCGCATCGTTCTTCCTAAGCTCACCATCAACTACTCGAACATAGAGTATCACCCCACGATAATCATCAAAATAGCTATCAAATATCAACGCCCTTGTCGGCCCGTCAATCTCACCTTTTGGCGCTGGAGTTCTTTCGATGATAGCCTCAAGAACTTGTTCGACATTTTCGCCGGTTTTTGCGGAAATCTTAATGATCTCGTCTTCACTACAGCCGAGTAAATTAATTACTTCCCTGGAAACCTTTGGCACATCCGCCGCTGGCAAGTCCACCTTATTTAACACTGGGATTATCTCTAGGTCTTGTTCCAGGGCAAGATAAACATTAGCCAAAGTTTGCGCCTGAATTCCCTGCGAGGCATCGACTACCAACACCGCGCTTTCACAAGCCTGCAAGCTACGACTAACTTCATAGCTAAAATCAACATGACCTGGAGTATCTATCAAATTCAATTCATAATCTTTATAGTTCATACGAACTGGTGTGAGTTTGATAGTAATGCCCTTTTCCTGCTCTAGCTCCATGCTGTCAAGCAGTTGAGACTTCATGTCTCGCTTCTGGACAGTGCCTGTCACCTCCATCATCCGGTCAGCTAAGGTAGACTTGCCGTGGTCGATATGGGCAATGATACAAAAATTACGGATAGACTCCATCTGACTCATCTCTGTTATTATACCAGATTTTTTACTTACTAGGCCTTACGTCAAAGCGACCAAACAGCACTTGGCCAATTTTCTGGATAATCGGCTCAACTTCTCCAAGTTTCAATACTTTTGATATCAAACCATAAGCCACGAAACTAAGACTAGCTATTATGACAAACTTTGGAAACGCACTATAAAAACTATTATCAGCCTCTCGGAAAGGAAATAGCTGAACTAACGTATAGCTAGCAACGGCCGTGGCACCACCAGCTATCACCATCCGCCAAATAGCCCCGATAAATTCACCATTAAACAGCCTGGGCATCCGTCTGCTCATAACAAAAAACAACACCGCTACCTCAAAGACCGCCACTATCGACTGCGCCCAAGCTAAGCCATAGGCCCCCATATCTAGGGCCATTGCCAAGTATATAGCTAGTGCTACATTCAAGCTAATTGAAGCTAACGAAATATAAAGTGGTGTTCGCGTATCCTGCTGAGCATAAAAAGCCCTAGCTGCCATATGGTAAATCGCCCTAAACAAGATAGCTATAGTCAAAGTTCCTAATATGCCCGCCATCAATGGGTCTCCCGTGTTACGGATAAAATGCACTACATAGCCACGAGCAAAAAATGTGATGATAGCCGTCGGTAAAGCGAGCCAGATGATCAGACGCAAAATTGACCTTAATTCAGACTGGAACAGGTCATCGCGCCCCTGACCAAGTCGCTCAGTTAATTGTGGGAAGATAGCACTAGAAATTGCCACTCCGATGAGGTTAATCGGCATCATATGTAAAGTTAAAGCCTGGTTGTAAGCTCGTGTCACGCCTGTCCCCATGAAGGACAAGAGCCTTAGTTCGACTAAACCGACAATGTAGTCCA
>CAZAOX010000095.1:0-2472 GCA_964486985.1 uncultured Candidatus Saccharibacteria bacterium | reverse complement strand
CCATAACCATTGGTATTCGCCTGGTAAAGGAATTGTTTCAAATCATCTCTCATCACAACCCCCCATCTTGACTACTCCCTGCAGCACACTCAACCATTGTAGCTCTGCCCTCAACCGTTTGGCCCTCTGACGCGTATCTCCATATGTTTGAGTTCTTGTAAATCAAGGTTGTTCTCATTCTAGCTTCCCTCCGACAGGCTTAATCCCTCGATAAACCAAATAGCGAAAGGCGCCTGCTTCATGCATGCTGACATACCCATAGTTTGCCATAACTGTGTTAACGAAATACTTTGCCATCACCGACTTAGGCTTGATCCATCTCAATGGGCTAGCGATTCTTCTCAATCGTTCGTACGTTGGCATGGTATATTTCGTCCAATCTATCTCCTCAACCTCAAACAACCCAGCAGACCTTAAGCACTCTGATATTTCTCCAGGATTCTGCTGATTTAAGCCAAAACCACCCGCGTAGTCTATTAATAATTGATATATCCCAGAGTCCTCGATATTTTTACTTTTAGCATTTGTATTAACCTCATAATCAAACAGCGTCAGCCTACCACCAGGCTTAAGTACACGATAAAACTCGCCTATCGCGTTATTTACGCTAACTGCATGGGAGAGGGTTTCAGTAGTATAAACTATGTCAAAATAATTATCAGGGAAGCTCATCTTTGAGTAATCGCCTAGCACGAACTTGGGTTTATTCTTCATATTCCTAGAAAGACCCTCGGACACCCTAACTTCACGTGGGGTAATAGTTATCCCAGTAATCTCAGCTTCATGCTGATCAGCCAAATACCTAGCAATGTAACCTTGTCCAGAGCCAGCGTCCAATACTCTCATACCATTCTTGACCTGAAGAATTTTATCCAACTCGACAAGATAATTTCCTTGAGCTTCTTTCTCTGTTCTCGTATCATCCTTCCAGTATCCCGCATGCTGAGACCGCCCCATCACTAAGTTATAAACTAGCCATGATCCAACCCTGGAATAATATCTCGCAATATTATTTTTTTTGCTCATGATACAGCCTCCTCTACTATAGATTCTAACAAATTCCAATTTCCATCGTACTCAAAAAATCCTTTCACTTTTTTTCCGTCGAGTATTGGCGGCAACCAGTACTTGTCATATTCAAACATTTGCTGATAGGGGATCTTTTTTATACTGAACCATTTTGGACGCACTTCATCAGACTCCCTCGACTCTCCGTCCCATTTTGTCGCTACATAGATATCGAATTCTAAAAAAACCTTCTCTCTTTTATACCATTCTATAAAACTGATCCTACCCATATTTTTATACTCAACTGGAGTGACACCGATCTCTTCTTGGCACTCTCGAACCATGGCCTCTTCTGAGGTCTCACCGCCTCCAACCTTACCACCGACACCGTTGTATTTGCCTTTACCAAATCCTCGCTTTTTTAGAGCAAGTAAGATTCTAGTATCGTCTCTCAAAAAAAGCATAGTAGTCTTTATGGTCTTTAGACCGCCTACAACAGCTCCCTCATCCAACTTTGACCGACTGCTCACCTCAAGACCTCTTCTTTACCATCATTAATAACAAAAACATCACTATCGTTTAGTGCTAGATATTTTAAGCCTTCTTTCTCGAACAAACCTCTCCATATCGTAGCAACATCGTCCCTACTGTCAGCATGGGGGACTATGCGGACGTCTATAAGCCCCAGCCCGTCCCATATCACTGCCTCATCATACCCCGGCATCAACATGTGTTGCGAATCAACTCTCTCAAACCCCTTCAAACTGGGCCCCACTACGACACTACCCGCACTGTGCCCAGCAAGAACATATTTATCATTCTTGATATCCTTTTTTAGAATCTCATCCAGGCCACTCTGCGCCATAGCCCTACGTAACAAAAATGAATTGCCTCCAAGTAAGGCTACGACCCCGGGGTTAAATTCAGCGATGAATTGCTGGAGCTCTTCCTTTTTACCAAAATAATTTCTCAAATCTAGCTCGTTAAATTCAAGGCCTATACCTGCGAACAGCCTCTTTTGCTTCTCAACTCCACGCTCAGGCTTATAGTCTCGCGCGTTAAACACTACTAGCGCCCGACGATTATCGCCAGCCATCCCACTCAAAAGACTGGCATGTTCTCCGAAGTCCTGCGATGCCAAAAACAATCTCACGACGCGCCTCTACTAGCCAGCACTAGTTAGCCTCACTCCCCGCAATGGCTTGAGGACGCCCAGCTTGGACTACACTTCGTGCACCGCCTGAACAATCCCCATTACTTAACGATGGCTCCTTACTAAAACCAGGAGTATTTGCTCCTATGTCCACGCCCTGGCCAATGATTATCCTACATAGGCCTATGCGCGCCCTACACAAATGACCCTTATTAGCCATCTCCACCTTCCACGATCATCTGAAATTCGCCAGTCTCCTGGTATCGCTGATATGCCAAAAGGGTTCTCCTTAACCAGGGTGTTATCTCCAT
>CAZAOX010000094.1:0-2551 GCA_964486985.1 uncultured Candidatus Saccharibacteria bacterium | reverse complement strand
CCCCCTCTCCGCTTCCAGTGAAGAGGGGGTTTTGTGGTTATGGTTGCAAAATAGGGGGAAGTGTGATATAATAGAAGTATGAGTGTAGAATCAAATCAACCTACATTATTTGGCGAAATTAAAGAGCATACAAGGGCACCTTTTGCTCCGAGGCCGCGTAAGCCAGTTGAAACAACCTCGCTAGATGGGTCTGACGACAAGCTAGAGGCAGAGGTTGACAGGATTGTTGATACTGAGCCTACTGACTATGCAACCGCCAGGGAAAGAGTATATGGGGGCAACGGTACAGAAGAAACACTTCGTGTGATAGCGGCTTTACCCGGACATGCCATAAGAGGGACTGTTGCTTGCGGAACATGTAGCGAAACACTTATTCCTAATGATTGGTGCACGCATCTATATAATCCAAGATATAGCAATACGACATACGCTAGTGATACGCCGCAGTATAAAGAAAGGCGCCGCCGCCCTGTATAGATTAGGAGTTCGGGAGGCAGCCATTCACGACTAATAGCTGCTGCGGACTTGAGCCATTGAGATAAAATAATAAGTATTCGTAGAATCAAACCACGTCCAGAAACCAAGTAAAAAACCGACGCAGGGTCGGTTCTTCACTTGGTTGCGGGGGTAGGATTTGAACCTACGACCTTTTGGTTATGAGCCAAACGAGCTACCAGACTGCTCCACCCCGCGATACGTTGAATTGTTAAATCATGACCTACCATGGTCAAGCACATTGATTATCATAGCAAATGTCGGCTATTTTGGCAAGTTTTTCGGTTTATCGCCAAATAAGAAGTTTGTCCACTCTTGGAGATTGCTGATAACCGGCTGCTCTTTTTTGACAGTAGCGGTTTTTTCAGGCTCATCGGTCGAGGGGACTATTAGCAGATGCTCTCCTGGCATGGCTTTGCCGAGTCTCTCCCTGACAGCTAGCTCTTGATACTCTAGAGTATTGTAGTAGCCACTTTCGAGTTCAAGATTTTCGACCCTTAGTTTTTCTATGACTAGCTGGTATTTTTTGTCATTGACTAGTTTTTGTAGCTCGTAGTTTTGTTGCATAACTTCTATAGAACTCCAGGTCCAGCTGAGGCCAATTAAAATAGCCGTCGAGATGACGACATTGTTTAAGGTTAAATAATCCTTTTTCAGTCGATAAGTCAGACGTTTTGTTTGTAGTTTTAGGTTTTCTAACATTGTTTTAGGGTTTTGCTAGGGGGTTGATTTGTTTTTTTAATAACAATTCTCGTCCTAAACTCATTATTTAGTGAATACGTATTTTATCTGTCTGCGACGTATCCACTTGAAGGTATTATAGCAGATATGGTTAAGGGTTGAGATGATGTGACAATGTTGGATTTTTGTTTTTCGCTCTGAGGTGCGCATTTTTTCAAGTGGGGAGCATTAGATCCTAAACTCTGCCCAGCCTAAATGATGATCAGCCTTCCTTGTTTTTACTAGTTCAGCTCTATCCAAGACTAGCTCATCAGAAAATAATATATAATCCATCTTGTTTCCTTTAATGTCTGTCGGCTGCTTGTCAAGCGCAGCTTCAAGTTTAAATCGCCTTATCAATACGGGGAAGTTGCCAAATAGATTTGGATCGTTAAAGTCACCCGCAAACACCAATGGGGTGCGAAGGTTGCTACATAATACAGCTTCAATGTTATTGGCAAACTTTTTACCCTCATCCTCGTTGTACGAATATCCAAAGAGGTGGAGTGGTTGCAAGTGCGTATTGGCTACCATAATTCCCTGGATATTAGCAGTTTGTAAGTACGTGTGGAAAAGACGAGCCTTTTTTCCATTTTCAAAATAAAGTTCAAAAGGCGGACTGGGCAATAAAATATTTTTAGTGTTTTCGATTGGATGACGAGAAATTATGGCATTTGATAATTGATAGTCTTCATCGATATGGGAAGGGCTACGAGGCGCATCAAAGACATAGGGCAGGCCCAGTTCCTTTGCTAGTCGTTGGGCTAGCACGTCACTATCATTCGTATGCGATTCCTGGACGCAGACAATATCAGGATTTACGCTTTTGATAGCTTCAACAAAATACAACAGATTCTCTTCGCCGTAGTCAAAAACTGCGCTTGAGTTAATAGTGTGTGCTCCGCCTATATTCCAAGTCAATACTTTCATCTTGCCTTGCATGCTGTAAGTATACCCTAGAGTACTTTAGATGTGAAATATCAGCTGATAACAAATAAAGTGAGTAATTTTGCGTGTCCAGGTGCCATGTCTCAAATAAAAAACACTTCATCTACAAGGAAGTGTTTACATGACTGATTGGGCTCTCTGTATCCTAAATTTGCTAGGGGCGGCTGGAATTGGCAAAGTGACAAAAGGAAACGGAAGCTTGCTTACGTCCCTTTTGATACGGCGGAGCGTTAGCGATAGCAGTGATTTTTGGAGGAAATAATTTCCGACAAAAAGGCTGGTTCCTATCCTTTTGGTGACTTTTTAAATAACAACCAAAGTCCCTAGTTTGGTGTTTGGTGGGGGTGGCTGGAATTGAACCAGCGACCAACAGGTTATGAGCCCGCTG
>CAZAOX010000093.1:0-2553 GCA_964486985.1 uncultured Candidatus Saccharibacteria bacterium | reverse complement strand
TAATCAAAAACTGCTGGTGCATCATACTTACTTCTCTTCATCTTTTACCTCAAATCTATTAGATTAAATATTAAAATGGAATTTCACTTAGATCAATTGGCTGATCGTCACTGCTAGCAACCGTACTACTACTATCATCTGACTTCGATGGTGCTGGCTGGCTAGCTGGTGTAGGTGCTGAGCCCTGCCCTGGTCCGTCTAGAAAAGTTACGTCAGTAGCAGTTACTTCAACCCTAGAGCGTTTTTTACCGGTATCTTTATCTTCCCAAGAATCTTGGCGAAGTCGCCCTTGAACAAGCACTCGTCGCCCTTTTGACAAGTACTGAACTACCAAATCGCCTAATTTCTCCCAGGCAGTGATGTCAAAAAAATCCGTCTGGTCGTCCTGGCCGAATCGATCAACTGCGAGGCTAAATGTCACTACAGTCTTGCCCGAGTTAGTTGTTCGCTGTTCCGGGTCGCGAGTTAAGCGCCCTAGTAATATCACTTGATTTATACTTCTTGCCACTTCAAACCCTCCTTGTAGCCTTAGTTATCATCGCCATCTACAGGATCAGCTTCAGCCTTAGCTGCCTCTCGCTCCTGTTGCTCTTTTTGAGCTTGGCGAACTTTTTCATCAACCTTAACAAGCAGGTAGCGCAAAATTTCATCGGTGATATTGAGAGTATTTGAAATCTTAAGCGGTGCTTCGCCTGGCAATTTAACCTCGAAATAAGTATATACCGCAAAATTTTCACGCCTAATCTGATAAGCTAGGCGTTTTTTGCCCCAGTTATCTTCTTTGGTTATCTCACCACCGTTATCGGTGATTAGCTTTCGGACTTTGCCAAGAGCTTTTTCTAGATCTGACTCTAGATCTGGATGAACCAAAACTGTTAGTTCATATTCTTTCACATTTCCTCCTTTGGAATCCATGATGGATGATTGTCTTATCTCAGACAACCTTAGGTTAATAGTCCTAAAATTATATCAGATAGCCAATAATTATTCAAGCTAAGCCAGCCTAATTTTCACCGAGCTCATCACCGCCAGTATCTAGCTCGTCTACACTAGACATCAATATCTCTCGTGGCTTTGATCCATCAGCTGGGCCGATGATGCCCTGCTCCTCCATCTCTACCATAATTCTAGAAGCTCGAGAATAACCAATTCTTAGTTTAGTCTGCAAAAAGGTCGTTGAAGCACGACGAGATTCGGTAACTACTCGCACTGCGTCCCTAAACAAATCATCGCCTCCTTCGGCAAAATCCATAACTACACCGCCTCGGCCGTTCAGTTGGACTGGCTGAGCAACAACTTCATCATTGTATTGCGGTTCGGACTGCATACGTAGAAAATCATTAACTCGATGGACTTCATCATCAGTTACTAACGACCCCTGAATACGCTTCGGTTTACTCATACTCGGCGTCATCAATAACATATCTCCTTGCCCAAGTAATTTCTCAGCTCCAACCTGATCAAGTATCGTCCTTGAATCAACCTGTGAGTTAACCGTGAAGCCGATCCGAGCAGGAATATTTGCCTTGATCAAGCCGGTAATCACGTTGACACTCGGACGCTGAGTCGCTAGCACCAGATGAATCCCCACCGCTCGAGCCTTCTGAGCTATCCGAACCACTAGCGCCTCAACATCCCGTGCCGCCATCATCATCAGGTCCGATAACTCATCAATAACAATGACGATGTAGGGCATTGCCCCCTCTTCATGCTTCTGGATATTGCCATCCTCATCAGCCACGGCGATCTTGGTGCCTTTAGCCTTAACTTTGCGGTTATAGCTAGAGATTTCACGAACGCCTTCCTGTTCCATCAAAATATATCGTCGCTCCATCTCATTGACCGCCCATTTGAGGGCCGAGATAGTCTTTTCTGGCTCAGTAATTATCGGTGTCAAGAGATGCGGTATATCCTCATACGGCTTCATCTCCACACGCTTTGGATCGACCAAAATTAGCTTCATCTCACTCGGACTATTGCGATACAGCAGGCTTGTCAGCAAGGCATTAATCATCACCGATTTACCAGACCCAGTCTGGCCAGCTATCAATAGATGAGGCATCTTATTGAGCTCACCGATGACTGCCTGACCAGATATGTCTTTCCCAATCGCAAAACTCAGCGGTTCACGCGCCTCTTTCCATTGCTTTGAATTCAAAACACTAAACAGTCGCACATCTGCTGCCTTACGATTTGGCACCTCTATACCTACAGCTCTTTGGCCAGGGATAGGCGCCTCAATACGCAGACTTTGCGCAGCCAAGTTAAGAGCAATATTGGTCTCAAGCGCAGTAATCCGCGTCAGTTTGACCCCACTCGGTGGCCTGAGAGTGTATTGAGTCACTTTGGGGCCAGGATTAACATCTTTCATCTCGACATCTATACCAAACTCTGACAGAGTGTCGCTAATGATTTGTGCGTTTTGTTTGTAATCACCGATGTCGGCAGGACGTTCTTTTTGCTCCAACAAACCCAATTCTGGTGCCTTCCAGTTTGGATCATGCGCCATCACTAGCGCTGACTTGCTCTCGGCTTTTTTATCTTGCTTGATGG
>CAZAOX010000092.1:1644-2604 GCA_964486985.1 uncultured Candidatus Saccharibacteria bacterium | reverse complement strand
GCTATTGTCAAACAGGCCAACATCCTTAGCATAAACCTCCACCTGCTGGCTAGAGATATCTTTTGGATAGAAAAAGAACGCGTCAACCTCACCAGACTGAACCGCTTCGATGCCTAGTTGACGACTATCTGTCTGCTTAGCGCCAAGCGAACTTGCAAAGTCAAAATTAACCACTCCTGATTCATCTCGGATCAAAACGCTAAACTTCTGGTCTTTTAACTGTTCTGCCGCCTTGTTAGTAGCTTCATTTGACAAAAACACTATCCCGAAAACCACCGCTATCAAAATCGGAAAGCCAAAAGCCGCCAACCAAAAACTTGGCTTTTTTAATGCCCGAACAATCTCAAACCAGACAACCACGCCCAAATTATGCAACTTACGCATCATCCGCCTCCAGCGCCTCACCGCCATATATCTTCACAAAGATGTCATCCATACTCATACCACCAAATTTCGCCTTGATGCTCTTTATCGTGCCGTAAGCTCGCGCCTTGCCATCTTTTAGCAATATAGCCCTATCACACAGCCTCTCAACTTCTTCCATCTGGTGTGTCACGTAGACTATCGTTGCCCCAGCCCTTTTTCGCTCCTCAACAATATTCATCAGCAATCGACGGTTAACCGGATCAAAACCCTTAGTCGGCTCGTCTAGAATGAGCAGTTCCGGCTCGTTCATGATCGTCACACCAAGCTGAACCTTTTGCTGTTGGCCGCCCGACAGTTTATCTAGGCGCACATTCGCCTTATCGCTCAAATCAACTCTTTCTAGATAATCCAGAGAGAACTTCTTTGCATCAATCTTTGACAGCCCCTTCAGCCGGCCAAAATAAGCCATCACATCGATAACCTTCTCTTTCTTATAAAGACCTCTCTCTTCGGGCAAGTAGCCTAGTCTCGGACCGCCATCAACCTTGTATGGCTCACCATTTATCAACAATTTTCCAGCAGTCGGTGTATATA
>CAZAOX010000092.1:0-1634 GCA_964486985.1 uncultured Candidatus Saccharibacteria bacterium | reverse complement strand
CCCTCAGCGTCGTCGTTTTACCAGAGCCATTACTTCCTAAAAATCCAAAAACTTCACCCTGAAAAACTTCAAAACTTAAATTCTCGATGACCTCCTTATCACCAAACCTCATCTTGAAGTCCTGCACTTCTATCACCGAAGACCGACTCATCTTAAAAAATACCCCGCATAAACTTTCATCATTACTCATTGTACAGCCTACACGGCCACTGCGCTACATCTTTCGCCTCAATTGTTATATAGTAACCATATGAGCCTAATGTCAAAAATCATCCACCACTGGCTACGCATTCCTTACATGCTACATATTCGCTACAAGAGGACTAGCAAGCCCCTAAAAACCACTTATGTGCTGATCCACGGCCTAGCTGACACCGGCGAACTATGGAAGCCTCTACTAGCTAGTTTGCCAAAAAATAGCAATTACATCGTTGTTGACTTATTGGGCCACGGTAAATCAAAACACCCCAGTGACAGCACCATGTATAGCGCCCCCAAACAAGCCCAATCCGTCCTGGCGACCTGTTTAAGAGCCGGACTATCTGGCCCGGTTGTACTCATCGGCCACTCATTCGGAGCACTCGTAGCTTCAGAATTTGCTCATGGCTACCGCGGGGTTATCCGTCAAATTATCCTTGTTTCGCCACCTATCTATCGCAATCAATCTCATGACAAAAAGGACAAACATCAACAAGAGCAAGGCTTACGCACAATTTACCGCGAAGCCCTCAAGAAGCCAAAACTGATGATTAACCTCTATAACTTAGGCGACAAACTAAAACTCGTCGGCTTTTCAGACATCAAACTAAACCAAGACAATTTCTCAGCTATCGCCAACACCCTAAAGTCAGGCATCATCAACCAAAGGGCAGGGGAGCGCCTCATAAAAAGCACCGTACCTACAACCATCATCTACGGCAGATTCGACCCACTCCTCGTGCCAAAAAACTTCCACTCCCTCAAGAGCTTCAACCCTAACATCACCATCAAACCCCTTCTAGCTGGCCACGCTGTCAAAAATTCCACCCTCAAAACTATCCTCCGACAAATCGATGCTTAAATATAATGCTTAAACTCAAAATCCAAAAGTTGACTTAATAACAATTGTGTGCTATAATTAAAGGATAGGCTATGAAACAATACAAATACACCACTAAAGACGCCAACACCTTCAACAAACACGGCATAGACATAACTGTCTTCAACGAAGGCACACCCGGAGCAAACGTCGTATCCATCTCTGTAGAAAAAGGGCACTTTCAAGAATTTTACGACATAAAAAGCCACTTTACCTACTATATAGTCGAGGGGGAGGGGACTTTTGTCCTAAACGACGAAAGAATCAAAGTCAAAGCCACAGACCTACTCGTCATACCACCAAAGACCCACATCCACTACTTCGGAAAAATGAAAATGGTCTTAACAGTTTCCCCAGCCTTCAACGAAGACAACGAACGTCACGTTAGATTTGTCGACGAATCAGAAAGCCCCTATCTTTGACCTAGGCCCAGGGGGCTCATCTATTCACCCCACTTAGATCTGTACTTATCACTTGCCAGAAGTTTTTCGATATCTATTTTTATTTCCAATATATCTTCTTCGTTCAAAGGCTTAAAGCTATCATAAAACCCAGT
>CAZAOX010000091.1:973-2675 GCA_964486985.1 uncultured Candidatus Saccharibacteria bacterium | reverse complement strand
ATAACATATTTCACGGTGAAACCCTCGATGAATCACTCCAGGAGTGTTCAGACCCAGAAGGCGGCATCGTCTTTGGCTATAAAGTATCTGACCCTGAGCGTTACGGTGTGGTTGAGTTTGATGATAAGAAAGTTGCGGTTTCTATAGAGGAAAAGCCGGAAACCCCAAAGTCAAATTATGCAGTGCCTGGACTTTATTATTTCGACAATGACGTGATTGAAATAGCTAAAAACGTCAAACCGTCTGATCGCGGAGAGCTAGAGATTACTTCTGTTAATATGGAGTATCTACGAAGAGGAAAGCTCAAAGTTCAACTCCTCGAAGAGGGTGATGTTTGGCTAGATACGGGAACGATCAACAGCCTGATTGATGCCAATGATTTCGTCAGAGTTATCCAAAACCGTACCGGTCAGATAATTGGCAGCCCCGAAAAAGTTGCTTATGAACAAGGGTTTATCACCAAAGAACAGCTAGATGAACTTGCTCAACCCCTGATCAAATCAGGGTACGGTGAATATCTAAAACCATGAAGTTAATAACTCTGCTCATCCCTGTTTATAACGAGGAGGAGGTGCTAGAACCACTATTTGAGAGGCTGGATAAATTAACCGACGAGGTTAAAGACTATGATTTTGAGCTTTTGTTTGTTGATGATGGCAGTCAAGACTCTACGCTAGAGATGGTCAAACAGCGGTCTAAGGCCGATAAGCGTATATCTTATGTAAGCCTATCGCGAAACTTCGGTAAAGAAATAGCGATGATCGCCGGAATCGATCATGTCAGGGGCGATGCGATGGTGATAATTGATGCTGACCTGCAAGATCCACCAGAGTTGATACCAGAGATGATCAAGTATTGGGAAAAGGGCTATGATGACGTCTATGCCAAGCGGAATTTCCGTGAAGGTGAAACTAAGTTCAAGATCTTTACTGCAAATGCGTTTTACTGGCTGATGAGCCGACTAACTAAATCTCAACTGATCACCATACCGAGCAACACTGGTGACTTTCGCCTGATAGATAGGCGCGGTATCGACGCTCTCAAGCAGATGCGTGAATCTGAACGTTACACCAAGGGGATGTACAGCTGGATAGGTTTTAAGAAGAAGGAAATAACCTATGATAGAGATCCGCGAATCGCTGGTGCGCCTAAGCAAAATTATCGTAAACTGTTCAATTTGGCCTTTGACGGCATCACTTCATTTTCCATCTCACCACTGAGGATCGCTTCGATAGTTGGGATGATCATGTCGTTGGTGGCATTTGTTTTTATCGTGATAATCATCATCAAGACTTTAGTGTTGGGCGATCCAGTGGCCGGCTATCCATCGATGATGGCTGTCATCTTGTTCTTAGGTGGCCTACAACTACTTTCTATCGGCATAATCGGAGAATATGTTGGCAAAATCTTCCTTGAAGTTAAGCAACGACCACTGTATATAGTTGATGAATACCATGCGGGAACTGATAAAAAAGCACGAAACTAAACTGCGCTTTGGTCTTATCGGTGGCATAAACACCCTGCTTGATTTTGGTCTTTTGTTTGCTTTTAGTTCTCTTTCGGGTATACCTAAAGGATTGTCGAATGTTTTATCTACCTCGGTGGCTTTTATATTTAGCTTTTTCGCCAATAAGCGCTTTACTTTCAAGTCCTCAAGCAATGAAAATGTTGTTCGTGAAATGGTGCTGTTTACATCGGTTAC
>CAZAOX010000091.1:0-963 GCA_964486985.1 uncultured Candidatus Saccharibacteria bacterium | reverse complement strand
ATAATTCACACCCTCACCCCTGCCATCATCAGCTACGGCCTATCCGAGACACTAGCGCTCCTCGTCAGCAAGCTAGTCGCCACCGTCGCATCCCTCATCTGGAACTACCTACTCTACTCTCAAATCGTCTTCCCCAAAAAATAACAAATAACCCAAAACTTAAAACAAACAAAAAACAAGCCGTCTCTTTATTTGCAAGGTTCAACCTCGCAAATTACAACACTTTCAAAAAACAACTACAATTATCATTATTACATCTGTTATGCTGTTTAATTATCAAACGAATATTAATAAAATCCTTTCGCCTAACGAAACTGCCGTTCTAATATCTTTTTTATAAAGAAAATATATTATTTACATCTTAAATAAATTCCCCAATGGTTGTTGATGGCTGAGTTATTTGTTAAAAATATCATACTGTTGTAATTTGCGAGGTTGAACCTTGCAAATTTAAACATAGGAAGAGACATAAGAGGTGCGTGAGGATTTTTTAGGAGGATTTTTGGGCGATGATGAGGCGACGATCACGGCCCTCACCTTCTGAATAAGTTGTAATGTCGTTAAATTCAGCAGCAACATTGTGAACCACCCACCTGTCAGCTGCGTTGAGGTCGAGTACCTTAGAGTTGCTGGTTGAACGGACATCTTCGATCCAAACCCTGGCCTTTTCTGCCACTTTTTCTGCATGCTGTTTCTTGTAGTCAGCGATGTCTAGATTTACCCTCACCAAGGCTGCTCCTTGACTCCTAAGGGTCGCTGACAATAGAGATTGAAAACTTCTCAAGGTTTCAGCTCCCCGACCGATCAGTAAACTGTTTCGTTCACTTGACGGTACAACTGCCACTATCACTCCATCTTCAACCCGAACATCAACTTCGAGGTTCAAGTCAAAGAAGGTTAAGATATCTTCTAAGTATTTTTTGACGAATTCGACAGTGGCTATTTGATCCATAACTACTCCTT
>CAZAOX010000090.1:0-2694 GCA_964486985.1 uncultured Candidatus Saccharibacteria bacterium | reverse complement strand
CTACGACCAAACGGATAGAAGCCGCTTACTCTAATCCACTGAGCTACCGGGGCATGGTATTTATCTAGGAGGGGCCATCCCCTCCTCTTCGCCTTCGGAGTAAATCCGAAAGTCTCGCTCTCTCCAGTGCTAGTGCGAGACGGATGGAGGCTGTTTTCATTATATCACCGATCTGCTATAATATTAATGCCCATGCGGGTGTAGTACAATGGTTAGTATGCAAGTTTTCCAAACTTGAGACGAGAGTTCGATTCTCTCCACCCGCACCAACATTATAGTCAGCCTAGCTGACTTTTTTATTACCCTTATAAGATTTCTTTTTTAAGGCTGGGTGGTGTAAGATAGACATAAGTGCTTTAAGCAGAGATATTAAACTAAATCCAAAAGGGCATCATGGGTATATATTCTGACAACGAAACATCAAAACTCCAATCACAAAATATTGAGATTGACGCATCTGATTTTTATGATGCAATCGAAAGATCATCGCTAACACATCAGCTGTCTGAATCACGACCATATGTTTATTGGACTATCGAGATTTACGATAAATCAAATGGTATCAAAGGCGGTGGTGGGCTTGGTGTTCTAGCAGCCGATACTCGCCGTGTAGCCGAAAAACTAGAAGTGCCCTTCGTAGTCGTAACGCCCTTTTACAGGTCTGAGTCCCATCAGTCAATTGATAATTTCTCACAAACCGAATATAGCGAAGTCGCCAACCCCCAAGACTATGGATTTGAATATGTGGACGATGTAGTCGTCAAAACTAAAGACCACCCAGACACAGCACTAAATATTTTCAAAAAGACCCTGGGCTCTACACAGTTCATCACGATTTCAGAATCAAACTTCGGCCAGCTCTACGAAGGAGATGGTAGCGGAGATCATCGCTTGTATCAAGAAGTCGCCCTAGGCTTTGGTGGATACAAGGCCCTAAAGCGAGTCGGCATCAAACCAGCGGTTATCCAGCTAAATGAAACAGCTACAATATTTGCGGCTATCGCCCGCCTCGATGAGCTGTGCTCTAACGGCATGAACCTGTACGAAGCTATAGTCTATGTCAGAAAGCACACTCTTTACACCAACCATACTCTACTTCAAGCTGCTGAGCCCGAATTTTACTTGTCCCAGTTTGAAAAATTAGTCATGCCAAATATCAAGAGTAGCTCTGTCAAGAGCTGGATCCGCGAGCAGTTTAAGAACGACAAGCTTCGGCCCAATATGCTAGCGATTGAACTAACAGAGGTTAAAAATGGCGTCAGTAAACTCCACGCTAGGGTGGCTGATTTCAGAGACCGGAACAACGAACGAGTTAAATTCCACGCTGTAACCAATGGGGTGGATATGGACACCTGGGTACTACCTGAAATTATGAATATGTATCATGAGAAAGAAATCATCGATAAGTTCAACTTACCTACCGAAGATTATCTTGAAAAAATCGCTACCATCACAGCTAGCGAGATTCGGAATCTGAAAAAGGCTGGACGCCAGCACCTAAATAGTGTGTTGACCCACAGAAAAAATCAATACGGTAGAGGGTTCACTATCCCTGAAGACGCCATGGTGTTCGATTTCAAGAGACGATTTGTCAGCTATAAAAGGCCCTATCTACCATTTGAGCGACCCGAAACCCTGAAGCAAATCTTGATTGACTATAATGCCTACTATCTGCTCGCTGGCAAAGTCCATCAAGGTGATCACGCGATGTATCAGCATCTACTAGATATTCTGAAGATGATTGACGAAGACCCGATTCTGCGGGAACGAGTGCATTACCTGCAGGACTACGACGAAGAATTAGGACTAGCCATGTCTGTTGGTGCAGATGCGGCAATCAACATCCCGATCATCGGTCTTGAGGCTTGCGGAACTTCATGGGAGAAAGATATCGCCAACCTAAAGATGCTCATTTCAACCAGCGATGGTGGAGTGGCTGACATTCAGCCTATCGCCTGCCTAGAGGTCGTCGGCAATGACTATCATGCTGAGGTCTCATCACTCTACACCAATATGCATAAAGCCGCTCAAATCATCGCAGACGATGCCCTGTTAGAGCGGAACGTTAAAAAACAGCTCAACGCCTATCTACCAATCATCTCTGGGTCACGAATGATGAAGGACTATCTAAAATTCCTTTTTCCAAAAAATAAACGATAAGTCTACGCTCGCTGAGACCTTATACGCTTTCGATTTCGATGTCAGCACCGAGAGAGTTTAATCGCTCGACCAGACCTTCATAGCCTCGATTAATCGAATAGACATCACGAAGAATTGATTCACCTGGCGCAGCTAGCATCGCCAGAAGGATCACTACAGACGGCCTGAGAGCTGGCGGCGCCACTACATCAGCTGGTCGCCACTTGGTCGGGCCGGCGACATATACACGATGGGGGTCAACTAGCTCAACCTGAGCATTTAACTTGATAAGTTCAGTGAAATAAATAGCACGATTTTCATATGTCCAGTCATGAATCAAAGTTCGCCCTCTTGCAACCGTAGCAATCAGCCCCATGAACGGTAGGTTGTCTATGTTAACCCCCGGGAATGGTAAAGCATGTAGTTTGTCTTTTGGAGATTTCAGCGAAGACTTCTGCAAATGAATATCAACTAGCCTAGTTCTACCGTTGCGTGCCGGATACTCATCTGATAATTGGAACTTCAAGCCCATCCCCTCAAGGATGGCCAGTTCAA
>CAZAOX010000089.1:1493-2885 GCA_964486985.1 uncultured Candidatus Saccharibacteria bacterium | reverse complement strand
ATTGGTTAGGCACGCTACCTGTGATAGTTACACTGGTACCGTCATCCCCCTTGGGCCCTGTAGGCCCTGTTGCGCCAGTGGCTCCAATTTGTCCTGGGATACCAGGCTCCCCTTGTGGGCCAGTGGCTCCTTGAGCCCCAGGGCTACCCGAAGGGCCACTTGCACCGATGGCTCCAGTTGAACCCTGGATTCCTGTTGCGCCTGTAGCACCTGTTTGGCCTGGAACCCCTGAGGCTCCAGTTGGGCCCTGAGAACCAGTAGCTCCAGTTGGACCTGAAGGACCAGTGGCGCCTTGTTGGCCGGCTATGGCGTTGAGTTTGTCTTTAACGATTTGGCTGAGATTGACTTCGGCGATGGTGTTAGAGGCAATACTGGCAGAAGTGACTGAGCCGGGAGCTAGGCTGCTAGAAGTGACCGCATTGTCTTTGAGGGTACCATCTGGCTTATGAGCTTTAGATAGATAGTCGTTGAGGATTTCACCCCATTGACCTTCGTCGCCGCCTGGTGTGGGTAGTCGTGTTGACATTTGCGTAGCTCCTCCTTGTTTTTACTCGCTGAATGAAAACTAAATACTGTTAAGCTATATATAGCATAAACGAATAATACAAGGGGGAATTTACAAAATGCCAAGCATCGGACCTATGGAGCTAGTCGTCATTCTGGCAATACTACTACTTCTATTTGGAGCAAAAAAACTACCAGAACTAGCCCGTAGCATCGGCTCATCTGCTAAGGAGCTCAAAGGGGCTATGAAGGATGACTCCGAAAAGCCTGAAGGTAAAGATAAAGAAAAGGTTGATGACAAAAAGAGCTAGCACCAGCCTACAAGATACATCTGCGACCCTCCCAACTGTGATGGATCACATCAAAGAGTTGCAGGGTCGCCTCTTTTTCATAGTGCTTACATTTATAATCACCACAGCGGCTGCCTATCCGTTCTTCGAAAACATATCTAACGCCATAATGGCACCTTTACAATCTAGCCAGGAGTTAGTCTACCTAACACCAGGCGGAGCTTTTATGTTCATCATCAAAGTCTGCCTATACGTCGGACTCATATTCACGCTACCAGCAATTATCTATCATTTATATCGATTTTTAATGCCTGCTGTTGGTGGCTTCAAAATCAAGACTTTACTGTATTATACCCTCTGGTCAATAATCTTAGCTATCACGGGTGTCCTCTTTGCCTACTTTATCAGCCTGCCAGCTTCACTGCATTTTTTGACTAGTTTTGATCTGAACAATATCAATCCAATGCTCACAATTGATTCCTATTTTTCATTTGTCATGGTTTACCTGTCTGCAGGAGCTGTACTATTCCAGATACCTATAGTTATGTTAATTATCAATAAAATTAAGCCCCAAAAGCCCAAAAATCTATTTAGACTC
>CAZAOX010000089.1:0-1483 GCA_964486985.1 uncultured Candidatus Saccharibacteria bacterium | reverse complement strand
ACTCCAACGGCACATCATACTCGGTTCATTTATCGTCGCGGCAATCATCTCCCCGACACCCGACGCTCTCAACCAAACCCTCTTAGCATCTCCTATGATAGTGATGTATCAGGTGGGAATCGTTTTAATATGGCTAGCTAGCCGAAAAAATTCAAAAACACTACAAGACGCCCCTCTGTCTATTGATACGATAAGTGACCAGGAGTTGACAGAGATACTCAAGGAGCTCAATCACCAATCTACCCCAAAATCGTCACTGCAACCCCTACCTACTCGCTCCAAAACCTGCAATATCACACCTCTTAGACCGATTGCCCCTAGGCAGATACGCTCTCCCCATCAAATGCACACTGCCCTGTCTAGAAATATCATCACTGGGCCAAAAACAGCTAATTCTAGGGTTAGCTTTCAAGATATCACCACAAGAAATCATCATAGTATTGACTACTCAAATACACAAAGTGTATCGAGGCCACGGCTCCAAGCCAGGTTGGCACCGACATTAGTCGGCCGACTTTAACATAAAAGATCCGCCAGAGTGGAATCTCGAGGTTCAAGTATAGAGAACCCGAGTCTCAAGACCCTCCACCAAGCAGACCCTTCCACGCCTTGACTCTCTTGACCCACTACTATCTAGGAGGGGGCTCGCCTCCTCCGTTTGCCTTCGAGGTAAATTCGAAAGCTACACTCCACCCCTCTGAAAGGAGGAGTCAAGGGCTGTAGTCGCTTTAGTCTGCCTCAAGAGGTTTTGTGTTTTGCGCTAAAGATTATTGACATTAGACCATAAATCACTTATGCTTAACTTGAAAGGATTTATAAAAAGAAAAAACATGCAAGCAGATATCAAAAAGAAGGTGAATAAGGTATTGTCAAAGCGCATGGGTCGTAAAGACTTTCTTAAGTACACAGCTACTGCTGGCCTCATGGCTATCGGTGGCGGGATGATTATTCAGGCAATTACAGGTTTGGATAGTCTTGGCAGTAAGAAAGCTTCAAAATCATCTACAGGCTATGGCAAAAGTTCCTACGGTGGTTAATTATTTAGCATACCAGCCATCGCCCCATAAGTCATACAGACGATCGAAGTATCTCTGATATTCGAAGGCGATCACCTCAGTGCTAAATCTCTTTTGGGCATTTTTTCTAATTGCCTTTATCTTGATAATAGAGAATTTTGCTGTTTTCTTGGTAGCACTAACAAAATCCCTAAAAACATCACACCTATAGCCATTGATATTATTTTCGACGGTCTCAGTGAATACACCAAAATTAGTCGTTATGACTGGTGTCCCGCAAAGCAAAGCTTCAGCGTGGACTCCACCGAACGGTTCAATATAGGTTGACGGGACAAAAACAGCCTTAGCCCGACTCATCAGCCTACCACGCTCCTCAACACCAACTACACCGATATGCTCTCCATAGCCGCTAAAATTTCCTTGACCAGCCACTATCAACTTTTTAATGTAGAATCTATCCATTATAG
>CAZAOX010000088.1:0-2921 GCA_964486985.1 uncultured Candidatus Saccharibacteria bacterium | reverse complement strand
ACTTGGTGGCGTGGCTGATAGGCCTCTCGCTTCTTTGAGTGGCGGACAAAAGAGGCTGATAGAGATAGTCAAAATTATGCATTCTGATGCCCATTTGGCTCTCATAGATGAGCCGACTAATCACATGGATTATGTTGCGAAACAGCAGTTTATCGATTGGGTGCGGGGTGACGCGCGTCAAGCTATGCTGATTGTTACTCATGACCGTGATGTTCTGGCGGAGGTAGATAGGATTATTGAACTGAAG
The DNA here is from genome assembly GCA_964486985.1 of uncultured Candidatus Saccharibacteria bacterium. Classification (GTDB taxonomy): domain Bacteria; phylum Patescibacteriota; class Saccharimonadia; order Saccharimonadales; family Saccharimonadaceae; genus Nanosynbacter. The sequence continues at coordinate 2,674 of CAZAOX010000088.1, read as the reverse complement.
GAAGGAGAGGCTGTCAGCTATAGGGGAAATTATGATGCTTATCTAAAGCAGAACGCTCAGGTGACTTCAACTGGTATGCAAGATTTTGAGCAGATTGAAAAGCGGATAAATAATCTCAAGCAGAAGGTGCTAGACTATCAGCGGCTCAAAGAGAAATCGCGCAATCTCGGAACTATCCAGAGGTTCAAGAGGCTAGAGGTGCAATCACGTGCTGAGCTGGATGAGCTATTGGCGGTCGATAAGCCGGCTTTTTGGATCGATAAAGATTCGGTTGGCGACTTGGACTATAAAGCGACCGCCAGATATGGCAAGTTTAAGGCTAGAAACATCAGGATGAATATCTCAGAAGAAGAACGACGGTCAAAGCGGGCTTTGGTGCGTATCGAGAATTTGGCCTTAGGCTATAACGATATATTGTTTGAAGATGTTAACTTTGAAGTGCATGAAGGCGAAGCTGTTGAGCTTCGTGGCCGAAATGGAGCCGGCAAGACGACGTTGATCAAGGCGATACTGGGCGATCAGTCGACAATCGTTGTTTACTCGGGTGAGATCATACTCGCACCGCAAGTCCGCATAGGTATCTATGAACAAGAGATTGACGAGAGATACCTAAATGATACGTTAGAGGTGGCTATTGAGAAGTTATACCTTAGTCAAGGCCTATCGATTTCCGATAGTAAAATTCGTAATTTATGTGCGGATTATTTATTCACAGATGCTGATAGGTCTACTCCCCTGGCGCGATTGTCTGGTGGACAAAAAGCTCGGTTTCAGATCATTAGTATGCTATCTAATGACCCCCAGCTATTGATTTTGGATGAGCCAACGAATCATCTAGATCTGCCCAGTATTGAAGAACTAGAATCAGCTCTTCAAAAGTACTCAGGGGCATTGATTTACGTGAGCCACGACAACTACTTCCGCGAAACGATTGGCGGAGAAACTGTGCAGATAGGCTTAGGGTGATTTTAGTCGCTGATTAGACTATTTTTACGCAGTGCATCTTCTAGTTTTGGCCGATCAAAGCCCAATATTAACTCCCCTGCTACATCAGTTACGGGTACACCTTGGAAATTACCACCATTTTTCTTGAGAAGTTCTTCGCGAGCAGCTGGGTCAGTTTCGATATCTTTGCTCACAAATTTGACTCCCTGCTTCTTCAGCCAGTCCATCTCAGTCCTACAAAAAGCGCACCAGCTAGTACTATAAACTGTAACTTCCGTGTCTTGCTGTACATCGGTTGCGTTATCACTCATCTCTATCACTCCTTACATTTTTACTAAATAGTTGTCTATAGACCTAGATTAACATATTGCTAGTGGTTTGGCGATACTGTAGTATATAGGAGTAAGTATGAACTGGAGGTATAGAATGATTATGATACGAAAACTTTTTCTTCGTGAACAATATCGTCCTGGCTTCGCCTTACCTTTGGTGGTTGTTGTATCTGTGTTAATGCTTGGCTTTATAGCTTTTTCTATGCAGATGGTAAATGGGTCTTCTGATCTCCTCAGAAAGCAACATAGAGATCAGATTGCCCGTGAAGCTGTGGAGTCTGGGCTTATCTATGCTGAACACTGTATAGCCAAAGGCGTTAGCACTAACTCTAGTGACTGGCCAAATAGTTCGACCAATACTTTAGATACAGGAGATGACTGTAACGGCAATCCCCTGCCAGGTCTAAATTGCAACAGCGCTTCCCCTGATCCTAGGTGTTTTATAGTCAGCAGTGGAAGTTTAAAAACTACCTTTAAGGTAGAGCCTTTTGATTGGGCTGGGGGTAAATATTCAGTTAATGTTTCTGCTTCGGTAGGTTTGTCGACCCCGTCGGGGCTCTTGATAAATGATGTTCATAAATCGAACCTTGTCGAAAATGTAGTAGTTAGCCAGTACGGTTTATCTACAGGTAACGACACGTCATGTTCGATCATTTCAGGGGCACTTTACTGTTGGGGCAAGAATGGTCATGGTCAGGTTGGCGACGGTACGACTACTCATAGATTGACTCCTTATCGCGTATCGGGGGCTCTAGCTGGTAAATATGTTCATTTTGTAGCTAGCGGTATGAGCCATACTTGTGCTATTGCCGGTAATACCCCAAATCCAGCTGATGGCAACAAGATTTATTGTTGGGGTGATAATAGCTACTATCAATATGGCAACAACAATAAGACATCATCAACAGTCCCTGTTTTGGCAGATTCTGGTGCACCATCATCTGGGTTTTATTATACTGGTGTCTCTGGGCGTGATCATACCTGCGTGATGACAACTACTACATCTGGCTCAGATAGCGGCAAGGAGATGGTTCATTGCTGGGGCATGAATAGCTATGGGGAGTCTGGTGAGAAGGCAACTAAAACTGAGACCAAGGAAGACCCCAGGAAGACAAGAGGCGATGGTATCCGGAGTATGTCAAGTAAGAGCCGTCTTGAGTACGTGTCGCAGATCGCCAGCGTGTCTGCTAACTTTTCCTGTGCTATAAACAACGGCAAGATTCGATGCTGGGGGCTGAACACGTCTGGGCAACGTGGTACGGGGGTGACTTCACCTCAGAGCGTTCGCGCAGAGACCGCTGTTGTTGTTAATAATAAATCGATAGTTGTTGATCTGACAGATGCTTCAAAAATTGCTACAAATAATGCCATGGCTTGTGCGATCAGTAGTTTTTCCG
>CAZAOX010000087.1:0-2923 GCA_964486985.1 uncultured Candidatus Saccharibacteria bacterium | reverse complement strand
TGACTTTTAACTGTGATCCGGGCTACTTACCAGAATTTGCTAAGTGGTTTGACGTGGTGAGCTTGGCCAATAACCATACGGACAATATGGGAGCTGATGGCTTTAAGGAAACTCAAGAAGCTTTGGCTAAGCAAAAAATCCAATATTTTGGGCATTATGACCCAGATGAACTCGATGAGATATGCGACGTGATTAGTCTCCCCGTGACTGTAAATAATGATGACGGATCGAAAACCAAGGGGAAGTTGCCCGTGGCAATGTGCGGTTATCATGGGGTGTTCAAAGTGCCATCGGCAGAGTCAGTTGAGTTAATTTCTCAATACGCTAAGCACATGCCGGTCATCGTTTTGCCACATAGCGGGGCAGAGTATAAGCCGAGTGCAGATGAGATCAAGCAAAATTCGTATCATTCGATGATTGACGCTGGGGCGGAGATGATAATCGGCGATCATCCTCATTGGATACAAAATACTGAAGCGTACAAAGGACGACTGATCGCTTACTCGATGGGAAATTTTATGTTTGATCAGCAATTTAATCAAGAGGTTACACGATCGGCGGTGATCACCGCCAGGATGAAGTCTGATGATGTAGATGCGAAGAAGCTAGCGAAATGGCTGGAGCTGGGCGAGAAATGCTCTGGATATCAGGATGATTGCCTGGAGCAGGCGTCACAGATGGGGTTGGAGAAAATAAACTTGTCATATAAATTTGACTTTATACCGACGAATAACAAGGGGCTCCAGGTTTATCCGTCGCCAGAGTCGCGAGCGAGCGTGGAACAGAGGCTAAACTGGTCAGCTACAATGAAGGAGCTGGGCCAGTAAAACCATGACAGAATTGTCTCACGGTCAATTGGAGGATTATTTGTTGAGCCTGCCAGAGGTATGGTTGGATCATCCATTTGGTGAGGGGGTGGCGGTATATAAATACGGTAAGCCAGAAGGGCGGATAGTTGCTGTCATCCAGGAGGGTTCGAACCCACTTCGGGTTAGTTTGAAGTGCGACCCGTTACTAGCTAAAAATTTACGGGAAAAATACGAAACGGTTTTACCGGGGCATCATTTAAATCAGAAGCATTGGAATACGATAATTTGCAGTGGGCAACTGAGCGATGAGGAGATTTTTGATTTGGCAAGGTTGAGCTACCAGTTAGTTGCTGGAGTTAGCGCCATTTAGTTTATCAAATCTTTTTTGAATATTTTCAAAATCTGAGACGATTTGATCTAAAATTTCTTTGAAGGCTTTGGATTTGGTGGTGGCCTGGAGTCGCTTCATCATCACTAAAGTATCCTCTATCTGGAAGCTCATCTCGATCATATACTTGTCATCAAGAGCTGAATTCAGGTAGGCTTCGTCAAGGATATTGGTTATTTCTGTAGGTGAGTCAAGGGCTGGGATGGTTTTTGCCTTTTTCTTATAATCAGGTAATGAGCTAGACAGGTAGGTGTTTAGAGAACGGTTTGACGTGATAAGGACTGATCTGAGTGAACTATTTAGATCTTGGAGCGCCGGGGTTTTTAGTTTGGAACTATATGCAGTGGAGATAGTCTCTAATTTTTGCAGTCTAGCTGATACTCGGGTTGCCGATGGGGCAGAGCTAGTGGGCCGACTGAGGGTGGTTACAAAGACTATAATTAGCAAAAATACGATCGGAATACCGACTAAAAGTGCTATTTTCATCACTTTGTTGTTTTTAGGCTTCTCTGGCGGAGCTATCTGATTTAGATAGTCAAGATTGCTAATCGGGGTATAGAAGGGATTTTCTGAATCCATAGAACCATTTAAGCATAAACAACAACAGAGGTAAAGAGTGATATACTGGAAATATGCAAGATGCCAAGGAGGAAGTTCGTTCACGGCTTAGTATCGAGGATGTTATCGGTGAGTATGTTCATTTGAAGAGGGCTGGACGAAATTTTAAAGGCTTAAGTCCGTTTACGGACGAGCGAACGCCAAGCTTTATGGTTAGTCCCGAGAAGCAGATTTGGCATGACTTTTCATCGGGCCAGGGCGGGGATATATTTAGTTTTATCATGCTGGTTGAGGGTATGGATTTTCGACAAAGTTTGGAGCATTTGGCTAGGAAAGCTGGTGTTGAGTTGGTCCAATTTTCAGGTCAAGACGGGCGGTTCGCCAAAAGAAAGGAAAGAGCTAGGCAGGCACTGGGGTTGGCGGTTAGGTTCTATCAGCAGGTATTTTTAAGGACGCCGAAAGCCCTGGATTATGTAGGTAAAAAACGACGGCTAAATAAGCAGACTATCGAAAGTTTTCAAATCGGCTTTGCGCCTGATGATGGTTCGGCGTTGGTCAAGGCTTTGGAAAAAAGAGGTTTTTCTAAAAAGGAGCTGAGTGATGCTGGGCTGACTAATCGTTTTGGTGGTGATTTGTTCCGGGGGCGGATGGTTGTGGCTTTGAGTGATGCATCGGGCCAGCCGATTGGGTTTACTGGCAGGAGTTTAGTAAACGACCCAAAGTCACCAAAATATCTTAATACTCCGCAGACGATATTGTTTGACAAGAGCCGGCATATTTTTGGGTTTTATCAGGCAAAAGAAGCGATTCGCAAGACCGATACAGTAGTGATAGTTGAAGGAAACTTGGACGTCGTTAGTTCTCATCAGGCAGGAGTGAAAAATGTCGTGGCTACGGCTGGAACAGCGATGACGGAACAACACGTTAAAACGCTGTCGCGGATTGCCAGTCGGATACGCCTAGCTTATGACGGCGATAAGGCAGGCTTAGCGGCAACTGAAAGGGCGATTATATTGGCGCAACGAGTTGGTGTCGAGATGGAGGTGATTAGTCTGCCAGAGGGTGCGAATGACCCAGATGAATTGATTCAAAAAGATCCTAATCTTTGGAGGCAGGCAACAGAACAGGCGATGCCAGCGGTAGAGTGGGTGATTGCACAGTATAAAGA
>CAZAOX010000086.1:0-2935 GCA_964486985.1 uncultured Candidatus Saccharibacteria bacterium | reverse complement strand
CCTGAGCGAAATAGGGTTGATCGAGGCCTAAAGTCAGCTAGTATGTCAATCGGTATATTGACGGCTTCGACAGTTTTTACCAAAAAATAATCACCAGGGTTTATCTGCAGTGTTGGCTGTTCGTTTCGTGAAGGGTCGAACCTCATCAACTCTTCGGTCTCAAACATACTTCGCCTACCTTGGCCATCAGCTGTATCGGCCTCGATAAAGGCCCGGCCTCCAGAGGTTTTGTAGACAGCGCCCAGCCGAAGGTCAACACCAGCACCCTCGGGGTTGTGAAGGTCTCTTTCACCGAGATTTTGAACAATTTTTTTGACTTCTTCTAAACTAATAACCATAGATTAGATTATAGCAGATGATTAATTGTGGCTTATTGCTGTGGGCTAGACAAGAAATCAATCTCCTTGATGATGTCTAGGAGAGCTTGAGCTTTTTTGGCTTCGTCTTCGATATTCTTGGCGGCTTCATGGGCAGGAGAGATGAGGGATTTGTCGTCAGTTGAACGGATAAGTAGTAAGTAGGTGTTAAATTTCTCCTCAGGGTTGACGTCGAGCTTGTCTACTAGTGGGCGAAGTTCAGCTAGGGCATCTTGTTTGATGCTGTCCAGAGCAGGATCCGTCATCGGGCTAGCGTCGTTAGTCAGTGATGGCGCAGGGGCGCTGTAAACGGGATCTGGCAAGACAGGGTCTGGTGCTGGCATAGTTGACGGGTCTGGCCCCATGGCGTGAGCACCTGGTGAATTATCTATTGGACCAGGCATCCCACTGTCTTGAGGAATACCAAGGTCGTCTGCTCCTTCGGTCACACCAGCAAGCGCTTTGGCTAGCTCTTGGTCGTCACTAATTGGCTGTTTTTGATCGTCTGAAGCTGATATATCCATTCCCACCCCTTGATAAATAATTAGACTAGTTCTTATGCTATACTTTAGCATAAGCAGATAGGAGGTTGCAAGATGCTGGATGATAAGAATTATGTTTCCCAGAGGGATTCACTGGACTCACTTGGGGAAACGGGTAAGCTACCCGTACAGATGACTTTTAATCCTGATATATCAGGTGATATAAAAGAAGGTCAGATCGAAAAAGTTGTTATGGCGGGCATGGGCGGTTCTGCTCTAGCGGCTGACATGGTCAAGGTTATGGCTCTAGGGGAGGCTCAGGTTCCATTTGAGGTAGTTAAGGGTTATGATTTGCCAAATTACTGTGACGAAAAAACTCTAGTTATCGCTATCAGTCATTCTGGGAATACTGAGGAAACTTTAGAATGCTACAGTCAGGCTAGGCAAAAAGGCTGTGCCTTGGCGGCGATGGCGACTGGAGGTAAGCTCGGTGAGGTGGCAACTGTTGACGGCGTACCTTTTGCCAAGATACCCGTTGGGGCTCAGCCTAGGATGTTAACGATTTATCATTTGAGGTCACTACTGAAGTTGCTGGAGCTACATGGTCTAATCAGTGGTAAGATTTTCGATCAGATAGCCCAAGGCGCTGATTGGCTGGGGAGTGAGCTGGCTAAATGGGCTATCGACGTACCACAGGTAGAAAACTATGCCAAGCAACTAGCCACGCAGTCGGCTGGCAAGACAGCAGTATTTTACGGCGGTCAATTGACGGCCCCACTATCTTATAAATGGAAAATTAGCTGGAACGAGTCATCGAAAAATCTAGCTTTTAGCAATCAGTATCCTGAATTTAGCCATAACGAGTTTATGGGCTGGACTTCTCACCCTGTAGAGAAGCCGTATATGGTTTTTGATATCAGGAGTAATCTTGAAAGACCCCGTATCCGTGAGAGGATGGAGCTAACTGATAGGATGCTCAGTGGCATGAGGCCAAAAGCCACAGTCATAGAGCTCAGAGGTGAGAATCTAGTAGAGCAGATGCTTTGGGGGTTGGCGCTGGCAGATATGACGAGCATATACTTAGGCATCCTCAACAATGTCGATCCAGCACCAGTCGAGCTAATTGAGAAATTCAAGAAAGAACTATCATAGACATTTAGCTTATTGATATAACGATTCGATCGGGTTTTTGTTGGCGGCACGAACAGCGGGATAGAGGCCGAAAACTACACCAATAGTTATGGCGATACCGATAGATAGTGCAGCGGCGGTCCATTCAAGTACAGGCATGAAAGGCATATATAGGCCGATGATAAAGGCTGTTGTCATTCCTACAACGTATCCTATAACTCCTCCCAGTAAACCGATGATGATGGATTCTATCAGGAATTGATTGACAATATTGCCACAGGTAGCGCCGATAGCTTTACGGATACCTATCTCGCGGCTACGCTCAGCTACGTTGACGAGCATAATATTCATGATACCGATACCGCCGATGATGAGAGAAAATGCTGCGACGATGATGATGGTTAGGGACATGCTCTTGTAGGATTGGTCTGTAGATATACTCGAGGTTTTATTGGTGATAATCTGAAATTTTTTCTCGCCATGGTGATGGTCTGCTAGAATCTTTTCTGCCTCTTTTGTGGCACTTTCCAGATGAGGCGGGGTGGCTGCCGATAGGGCGACTTGCTGAATCTCAAGAGCTCCTTGATCTATTCTTTTGATTGCGGACATTGGCGTGATCGCAGACTGGTTGAAGTCTATGCCAAGGAAGTTCGCAGATTTTTCGATGGGCTTTAGGATGCCGATAACAGTAAATATCTCATCTCGGATATGGACGACATTGCCAAGAGCGTACTCTGTGCCAAAAAGGTCGATAGCCAACTGATGGCCAACAACCAGGCTATTGCCAGAACTGTTACTTTCGATAAAATCACCTTCAAACATTTTTAGTTGAGCGATTGTCATCAGGTGTGTGTTACTGCCGATGAGTGTAGTTTTTTGCCCGTCGGTCATGTTGTCCTTAACTTTAAACGTTGTGTTTGCTATAGCCATCGGGGCAGCGAGCACATTGGCGATTTTTTCTAGATC
>CAZAOX010000085.1:0-2961 GCA_964486985.1 uncultured Candidatus Saccharibacteria bacterium | reverse complement strand
TTCAAGCCAGATGTTATCCTGCTTGACATACAGATGCCTGAAATGGATGGTGCTGAAGCACTTCAAGAGATACGAAAGCTAGATATTGGCAAGGATCTGCCTGTAGTAGTATTGACAAACCTCGGCGAAGAAGAAGCGCCAAAAGAAATGCAGACTTTAGGAATTTACAGTTATATCGTCAAAGCTAACTTCACTCCACGGCAAGTTGTCGCTCACGTCAAAGAACTTATTGAAAAATTAAAGATAGCGTAACTCAATCTTTTAAAAAAGTATTTTTGTTTATTTATTTTTTGCGTTTGCAATCCGCAGACAAGCAGTAACCACATTGTCGAACAACGCAGACACCGTCAATGGCCCGACACCGCCTCTCTCGGGCGTAATTGATATATCATTTCTGGCACGCACCTCTGCGTCAACATCGCCAAACACTTCGCCATCCTCAACTGCGGTGCCCGCATCCACCAGAACTGCACCAGGCTTGATCATATCCGCATGAATTAAATGCGGAGAGCCAACAGCTGTAACGATAACATCATACTCTGGCAATACTGACAGATCATCTCCTCGAACAAATGTTGTGATATCTATACCAGAATTACGCCACATCTTCTCTAGTGGCGAGCCAACCAGCCGACCCCTTCCAACAATTGCCACCTTTTTGCCTTCTAACTCAATCCCGTGGCCTGCCAAAAGCCAATTTATGGCCATCGGCGTAGCGGCATCAAAATGACTTTCAGGGTGCAATCCATCAACATCTTTTTTTGGATCTACTGCTGATAAAACTTGATCAACCTGCGCCATGTCTGATAGTGGCAACTGGACAATGATCGCCTGAACGTCTTCGCGATCATTTAGCTCTTTAACCTTTGCTATAGCACCACCTGCTTCGGTTCGGTGGATCTCAACATCTATTAATATATCTGCACCATAATGCTCTTTGAGGCGCATATAAACGTCGATGACAGGATTTTTTGTATCAGTGACAATCGCCAATCGAGGAAAGATACCCCATGCCTGGCGAAGCGCCCGCACTTGCTTGGCCTGACGCTCCTTGATAAACTCGGCCAAATCAACACCTCTGAGAACTTTCATACTTTTTTAGTGTAACACATGCTATAATTAACTCATCAAATAACAAATAGGAGGCTGTAGGGGTTAAATGAACGATTATAGTTATAGCTACGGAACTACCAGTAGCTCAATGGGCGGTTCAGATGTAGCATTAGCGGGCGGAATAGTCTTATTGATGATTTTCGTAGCCATGATAATAGCAGTCGGTGTATATGTTCTATTTTCTATATTTTTAGCAAAAATATTCAAAAAGGCTGGCGTTGCTAGCTGGAAGGCGTGGGTGCCTTTCCTGAATGCATGGAAAATCTTAGAACTAGGTGGCCAGCAAGGTTATTGGATATTTATAAATTTCATCCCCTTCGTCGGCTCGACTATATTTTTAGTTATGCAAATTATTGCAGCACACAATATCAATAAAAAGATTGGCTACGATACTGGCATGACAGTGCTTTTTGTACTAATTCCTATAGTCTGGGTTATCGTCGCGGCTAACAACGACCAGCCATGGAACGATAGTTTGGGTGCGCCAAGGTTGGATCAACCGGATTTTGCACCAGCCACAGCCGACCAGGCCACTGTACCGCCACGGCCTCCAGCCCAGCCTCAACCAGCTGTTCCACAGTCGGATGAACCCTCCGCTCCACAAGAAACGACACAGACCCAATCAGATAGCGACGACTCCAGCAAGGACACTACATCAACTACTACAGAAGAAAACTAAATCGAAGTTCCTTGGCAAGTCGCCAACTTGTTGTCGGCTTCAGTTCGTGATATAATCTTACAGAGTAAAATTTAGATTTTTACTCTGATGGCGGATGTAGCTCAGCTGGTTAGAGCGCTGGATTGTGGCTCCGGAGGCCGTGGGTTCAAGTCCCATCATTCGCCCCAAATTAGCTTTAGCTATTTACTTTATAGTAAATATGTGCTATAATTAAAAGATAGACTAGTGGCTTAAGCTGCTGTCCGAGACGCTTGTCGTCGAGTAAAGAAATAAAGCACACCCGGTGCTCTAACCTATTTGACGATGCTAATTGCGTAAAAGTACCTTTATATTTATTATATGAACATGGGTCAGTAGCTCAGCTGGTTAGAGCACCTGCCTCTTAAGCAGGGTGTCGAGGGTTCGAGCCCCTCCTGACCCACCAAAGAAAATACCTATCATAAATACATGATAGGTATTTTCTTTAGAGACTAATTATTTTCAGGCGTACGGGTCATGCCGTCGCGACGGAGACTCACGAAAGCCTGCAGAAGGACGATTTTGGCCAGTCTGAACTCGCGGTGATACATCTGATACGCCAATATTACTATTACTAGATGACTTAACCAAACCAGACTGGCCCCGACGAGCGTAGCCCATCTCTGTGCCATATTGACGAACGCCCGAACGAATATATTGGGTGCCTAGCTGAGAATAGCCGTAACTCCTGATAGTCCGCTCACCTGCAACTTGCTGGCTAGCAGGCGACAAACCAGCCCCATTCTTGGCCTTATCGGGAGCTCTTCTAGGGCTGGTAACCCTAGAAGAAACAACCCCAAAAGAAGGCTTAGGCTTTTGAAAGCTAGTCATCCGCTGGAGTAGCTTGCTCGAAATTTGAGGCTTTCCCCTGCTGTCCACTATTTTTCGCCGTGCTCCTGGGCCTCTGCTTCATCGGCCTCTTCTTTAGTTTTATGCACTGTGCCAAACGGATGATGGGCGGGCGCATAAATCGAATAAATTTTTAGCGGCTCATCACCGATATTGATAATATTGTGCCATTTACCAGCAGGTACAAAAATTGCAAAATCATCTTCAGCCTCAGCTACAAAATCAGTTAGATTATCTGCAGTGTCGCCCATAACAACTCTAGCTCTACCCTGTTCAATCCTCAGAAACTGATCTGTATCATC
>CAZAOX010000084.1:0-2983 GCA_964486985.1 uncultured Candidatus Saccharibacteria bacterium | reverse complement strand
GCCTTGACTTTAGTGTGAAAATGCGTAAAAACTACTCTAAACCTAGATGGTGCTTAACCCTATCAACGACATCACTGATGACCACTTGTGATTTGACTAGGTAATCATCTACACCCAGCTGTTCAGCACGCTCCTTGTCCTTTGGTTGCGACAAGGCAGTCAGCATAATAACTCGAACATTGGCTGTACCAGCGGTATTTCGCAAAATATCTAGAACATCAAAACCACTAATTTTCGGCATCATAGCATCTAGCAATATAAGATCTGGTTTATAATCTAAAGCCGACGACAAGGCATCCTCACCGTTATTGACCTCACGAACGTTGAAGCCCTCTAGCTCCAAACGGGCTCGATATACCGAAGCCAACGTGGAATCATCCTCTACCAGTAAAATTCTTTTTTTCTGATCCATACTACACCTATCTTACCATAGGACTCAAAATAAGCACAAGCTTTATAAACTTAAAGCCTTTTCCATCTGCGGGTCACGATCATTATTGAAATCTTCCGCTGTCAACTCAACCTCCACGTCAGGCTTGATGCCCTTTTTGTCGATATTGTGCCCCTTCGGCGTGAACCATCGCGACTCTGTAACCTTCAGCTGCGAACCACCACTAAGCCAGAGTAGAGCCTGAACACTACCCTTACCGTAGGTTTTCTCGCCAACCAAAGTAGCTATTTTATAATCCCGAAATGCCCCAGCGATAATCTCGCTAGCACTTGCACTACTGCTATCTATTAGCACTATAGTCTTGACCCCCTCTAAAATCGGCCTACCTGTCGACTTATCAGTGCGGATTATCTCCTGACCCCGACGATGAGTCAACAAAACCTTCCTATCTAGCCATAGGCCCGCTAGTTCTCTCGATGCCGTCACCTCTCCGCCAGGATTACCCCGAAGGTCTAACACTACTTTTTTAACGCCAGCCTGAACAAACTTTTCCGCCTCCGCACGAGCCAGTGAGCCTGTTTCATTGTTGAAGCGATAGACTGTTAAAATGCCGGTATCGCCATCAATTTTTGCCTCAACTGTTGGAGATTTTATCTCCTCGCGAGTAATCGAAAACTCTTTTTTTGTCTGCCCTCTTAATAGAGAGATTTTAACTTTGGTGCCAATTTCACCACGAATATTATCAACCACTTTATCATTCGTCCACCCAGAAACATCTTGGCCATTTATTTTTAAAATAACATCGCCAGCCTGGACTCCTGCCCTAGACGCAGGACTATCTTTTAGCGGACGGATAATTGTCGAGCGGTCATTTCGGACGCCAATCTCAGCGCCAATTCCTCCGCCTATACTACCGCTCAATTGCTGATTAAGCTCCTTGACCTCCTCTGGGTCTAAATAAGCAGTATGTAAATCACCAGTCGCTTCGACTAGGCCTCGGCTGGCGCCGTGTATCAGCGCATTTTTGTCAAGTTTACCGTCAAAATTAGCTTCTAAACTACGAAATGTCTCCTGGACACTAGATAAATCTAGTGTACTAGTGCTCGTCCTAACGCCAATCAACGGTGCAACTGTCGCAAAGATTACGTCCGAACGCATACCTAAAGCAAAGCCGATTATCGCTACCAAAAGATAGCTCAGCAAAGATTTTGAACGACTGCTAGCGCCCCTTCCACTATGAACCATAAGAAATATTATACGCTAAATGATAGTCAAAATGCTAGCGCTCTAGAAATATATATAAACTAAACCGTCAGCCGAGCGAGTATAGTAGCGATACAAACCGTCTACACCTAAATTGTAATCACTAACTGTAATCGTGCCGTTATCGTGAACTGCTTCGACGTACATAACATGCCCATATGGCCCGCCATACATCACCGCAGCGGCCCCAACCTTTGGAGTTGAGCCGTTAGGGATGCCGTAAGCCGAAGTAGTTGATGGCCATTGATAGGCATGGCCTCGGCCACCAAAGTGTGGTACAAAGCGTCCAGAACTGGCAACCTTCCAAGCTACGTAACTAACACATTCACGAGTATATAGTCCCCAATTGTCGATATATGCGTCAAGCGGAGCATTTGCCCACATCGCAGGATACCCACCATTGCCAGACGATGGCGCAGGTATACCCCCGCCACTCCAGCCCGATTGCTGCATCTGGCGCAAATTCTCTTCAGCCTGCTGCACGCGTAATCTAGAAATTTCTGAGTTTCGTTCAGCGACAAGATTGGTATAGACATTTTTGTCACCCTGAGTCTTATTGAGTATAGACTGTTGTTCGCCTTGAACAGTTGATAGTTGATTTTGTTGTGATTTTAGGTCGCTAAGAACAGCCTCGACAGACTTTTTATCTTTTTCAAGCTTTTTTTGGAGCTTTTTGATCTCTTTAATCTTATCGCCAAGTGCCTGACGCAAACTCGTGCGTTGCTCCTGCTTGTCGATATAGTCACCGATACTCTTGCTACTCGCCAACATCTCAAGAGGTGAAACCTGATCATCAACATAGATGTCCGATAGGATATCACCTAAGGCTTCACGGTTTTTTTCAATCAATTTCTTATTTTTATCAATTTGTGTAATCAAATTGTCATATTTAGTCTGACTGTCATTTATCTGCCCCTGAAGCGCAGAAATCTGACCATTTAAACGATCTATCTCGCCCTGCAAAGTATCGGCCATCTGGCCAAGCTTATCGGCCTCAGACTGATAGCGCTCAGCTTCCTGCTCCTTGAGCTTAATCTCAGCATCATAATTGCGAGCTAAAACCGCTGATCCAGCATGAAAAACGCCCGCAGAGGCAACCAGGACTGTCATTGCTACCAAGACAGACTGGTTCAGTCTAGCCCTAGAAACAGAAGGTGTGGTGGACCATAGTTTCATCTGTCTACAGTTTAGCACAAGCGTTATCGGAAGTCAAGCAAAATATTGCTCAATTTTATTTCAAACTACTAACCTTAGATTTTAAGATATCTTCTGGTGGCGATATACGAAGATATGACGCCGATTAAGACGCCTAATACCAACATGGCCAAG
>CAZAOX010000083.1:0-2993 GCA_964486985.1 uncultured Candidatus Saccharibacteria bacterium | reverse complement strand
CAGCTGCGCGCAAAGAGTTCAACACAATCCGTAAACTTACCAAGCGCCAGCCATATGTTCGATCCAAATATTTCAATAGTGACAAGATATTTATTACTGTGTTCTGGGACCATATCATGCAAAAACATCTCAAGGAGCGGACGAAACGACTTAAACTCTATCGGGCTGCGATTGATTTGCTGCGGAACAGCACGGCTCAGCCAGAAACAATAATTGAAGCCACCGGTAGCAAGGGAGCAGTACTACATCGATTTTACGGTAAAAGCAAAGACGGTACAGAATTTTGCGTGCAGGTAAAGCACGATGTACGGACCGGACGTAAGGATTTTATGTCAGTGTTTGCGCGAAAATCTTCAAAATGATACAAAAAAGTCCCCCGCGTTGTAACCTAAAAATTACTTGCCGGAGACTCCGTGCGACAGGCAAATTGCTTGTCTGTTTACACTATAGCACATGGAGCTCATGAATGCAAGCCCTAGAGTTATTTTGCTAATGCATAACACACCCAGAGAACTGCGCCCAGAGAACGGTTCTCTGGATTGAGAGAAATGTGTTCTAATATCAAAATAGGGTCAAGAGGTGTCTCTAGGGTTGCCTCAAGGGTTAAGGTTGCCCCAAGGGTTAAACCCTTACCTCTGGGGATTTTTACAACTCGCTAAAATTACCCCTGGACCCATCGGTGAGACTAGTTGCCGTTGACTGCTGTCTCGCCATCGTCGTTCATTTCACTACCATCGACAGCTGACTCGCGATATATAATGACTGGCTCAACTAGCTCGCCTTGGGGTAAATCAGGGGATCCACACACTAAGACGACATGCTCGACACCACCGCTAGCGCCACTGAGCCTGACTGGACCTGAACACCCCTCTCTCAATCTACGCGTATACTCAACTGCTTCATCTGTAGCGTGTTCGAGGGCTTCGTCTACACCGCGATCTCTTAAATTTTTTATCACAGAGATTATTTCTTTCAAACGAGTGATACGTTTAGCGTCATCAGTCTTTTGGTCACCTCCCCATGTGCTAAACAGATCGTAAATACCAGAAGCGACATCAACAAGATTAAGCGCACGAGACCCGATGCGAAGGAGCCTATAAACGTTACTGACTTCTTCGGCCTCACTAGCCACACTGGGACAATCTAGGCAACTACGTGACACTGAACTATCACAACCACCAGACTCGCCTGCTCCCGTATTTTCCATATTTTCCATACCAATACTCCTTATTACTCATAGTATAGCATATTTATATTTGAAAAGCAAATAATCGTCTAGAAAATCAGTCCCAAGGGTTAAACCCTTACCTCTGGGGAATTTTACAACTATAGACATGCTAAGGATATACGACTATCATAAAGCTTATGCCTACTAGGAATTCGGTCAAACGATATGATTCGCAATCTTATTATCATATCTACAACCGTGGTGCCAATAAGCAAAACATATTTAACGAGGATGAGGACAGGGAGAAGTTTCTGTCGCTGTTTGATAGATATCTGGGGGAGGAGGAGGTTGTCCGTGGCGACGGTCTGCCTTATGAAAAATACGATGCTCAAATTGTGGCTTATTGTTTGATGAGCAACCACTTTCATCTGCTAGCATTTCAGGAGGACGATCCAGAGGCTATAACGAAGCTCATGAGGTCTATTTCGACTGCTTATTCGATGTATTTTAACCAAAAATTCAAACATAGCGGTAGTTTGTTTCAGGGGGTGTATAAGGCTTCGAGGATCGACAGCGATGCGTATCTGATGCATATCACTCGCTACATACACATGAATCCTAGAAGTTATCTGAAGTACAAATGGTCGAGTTTGCCTAGCTACCTCGGTGGAGACGCGCCGTCCTGGCTGAGTCCTGACATGGTAAACGACATGGGGTCGGACGAATATCTTGAGTTTCTGGCCGAGTATGAGCACAAAAAAGATAGATTTGATAATATTAAATTCCTGCTAGCGGATCGCGGAGCTTACTAAAAGCAGGTTGAAAATTGAGCGAAACTTTTCCACAAATTTTGCCTTAATTAGACCTAAAATACTCGACTTGTAAAAAACGTCAGAGGTAAGGGCTTAACCCTTGGAAATGGGGCGCGAAAGACGAAACTTGGGAGGCTGTTTTTTTGTTGGTTTTAAAATTATTATGGCTATACTTATATGTGGTAATGACGAAAAAACAAACATCGCCCTTGCGCTCATGCGCAAGAAATTGCGTTAAACTTGCAGCAGTTCCACGACAAGCAAACGACTACAGGCCGTACGCTATCCGTAAATGGAACTTATTAGTTATAACGCTACTACTTCTTGCTGTCCAGGTAGCTTACCTGGCCATAAATAACCGACCTAACGTCCTCGGGGCACAGATAGAGATCACCATCACTGGACTGCTGGAATCATCTAACGAAGCCAGAGAGGCAAATGATAAAAAACCGCTCACCCTCAATGGCAAGCTCATGAGGGCTGCTCAAAAAAAGCTCAAAACATGTTCGACGAACAATACTGGGAGCATGTATCTCCAGCGGTGTGCGTCCTTGGCATTGGCTTGATGAGGAAGGTTATGAATATGCCGAAGCGGGGGAAAACCTGGCGAAAAATTTCATCACCAGCGACACGACAGTGTCTGCCTGGATGGCCTCGCCTACACACAAAGAAAACCTGCTAAAATCAGAATATAAAGACGTTGGCTTTGCGGTCAAACACGGCATACTAAATGACAAAGAAACGACAATCATCGTTGCTTTGTATGGGTCTTTACGTGACAATGACGAGTCAACGCAATCTGAAGCTAGCGTTGCGGCCTCGGACGTAAATGCCCCGATGAGCACTATGACGAAAATCGGCCTCGGCCTAAAAACGCTTTCACCAGTGGTAATCGCAGGTATCGTAGTTCTGCTGATTCTGAGCAATATCTCCCTACTGGCCCACGCTTATCGCGATAAACTACCGAAAAACATACGACAATCTTGGCGCCGATACCACGGCATCATCAAAGC
>CAZAOX010000082.1:311-2999 GCA_964486985.1 uncultured Candidatus Saccharibacteria bacterium | reverse complement strand
GCCTGGTATAGTAGGGTTGTAGAAAAAATAGATAAAAGATTAAATATAGATGCACCGAAAGAGGCCATCTGGATACTGAGGGACTCGTATGAAAAGGTAGCTAAGCATGTTTATGGATAAAAATTAAATACTCCGCAAGGGCGGAGTATTTAGGGTTATAGCGATAAACTACCAGCTTCGCTGACGAAATGACCCGCGGTCTCCGTTGGAGTCGCGTCGTGGCCTGTCTTCGCGTGGGCGAGCTACGTTAACTGTGATTGCTCGACCATCAAGTTCTTTGCCGTCTAGTTCATCGATAGCTTTTTGGTTGTTGGCTTCATCTACAAAAGTAACAAATCCAAAACCTCGAGACCTGCCGGTGTCGCGGTCGGTAGCAACCGTTGCTTTTTCGACTTCGCCGATTTGCTCAAAGAATTCTTTAAGCCCATCATCAGTTGTCGCGTATGCTAGGCTACCAACAAATAAATTTTGCTTCACTTATATTGTCTTTCTCATCTTATAAATATATCGCGTCAGATCGACCGGCGGCGACACGTTTAGATGAGAGCTTAATGTATAATCTCATAATTTCGCTTGCTGCTTCTGAACAATATCAATTAAAGCATGCTATTTCATAAAAGCCAAGCTTGTACTTTTTGTTAAATTCAAGCATAATCATAATTGAGCTGGTGCGCATAGGGGCATATCCCTATGCCACTCCAGAAAGAAACATTTCTAAAACAAACATGCCCCGGGTGGGCGCGCAGCAGCTCATAACCATAAGAATTATGATATTATGAGATTATGCCACCTAAGCGTATTGAACTGAAGTTAGCCAATCTGACTCGGCAATTTTTTGCCCAACATCCCCAAGTCAAACTTATCGCCGTGACTGGTAGTGCTGGTAAGACTAGCGCGAAGGTAGCGATCGCTACTGTTTTATCTCAACAATATAATTTGCAACTTCGTGAAGCTGACCCCAAAACCAAAGCAGATGTTTTTATGCAGATTATGGGTGTGACTATGCCAGAGAAGGGTATGTTTAGGTGGCGACGAGTAGTTCGTGCTGTCAAGAAACGTATCAAGGTTGAACAACCAGGTGTTAATTTGATAGTTCAAGAGTTTAACCCTCGAGAGCTGGGCCATAATGGTTGGTTTCGAAATTATATCTTGCCAG
Organism: uncultured Candidatus Saccharibacteria bacterium; assembly: GCA_964486985.1. Lineage (GTDB taxonomy): Bacteria > Patescibacteriota > Saccharimonadia > Saccharimonadales > Saccharimonadaceae > Nanosynbacter. The sequence continues at coordinate 1,843 of CAZAOX010000082.1, read as the reverse complement.
ATATTGCTGTTATTACTTCAGTTTCGAGTGGTCGTTTGCAGGTAGAACATTCTATCGAGGATGTGGCTAATGAGATGATTACATTAGCCAATAATTCACGAACAGCTATGATAAATCGAGATGACATAGAAGGGCGTTTTGCTGGATTTTTAACAAATCCGAATATCTCAACCTATGGAACTACTGCTTTGGCTGAATATTATTTTGAGTCTCGTCATTTTACGCTTGGAGTTGGGCATGAGGGGGTGATTATCTCACCTGAAAACAACCAAGGCTTACCGGTTCAAGTTAGCTTATTTGGTGAGCATAACATTCGCCCTGCAGTTGTAGCGGCTGCTGTTGGCTACAGACTAGGTATGTCTGAAGAGATGATTGCCCAAGGGGTCGCTAAACTGAGACCTCTGCCCGGGCGCATGAATATATTGCGTGGAGCTGATGGTTCATGGATGATTGATGATAGCTATAGCTCTTCACCGATGACGGCCCTATCTGCGCTTCAGTCGTTGTATGATTTAGAGACCTCTCAAAGAATTGTAGTGTTTGGTAATATGAATGGGCTTCGCGATGCGGCCCCCCAGGAGCATGCTAATCTCGGAGCTAATTGCTCACCAGACCTGCTTGACTGGGTAGTGACTGTTGGCGAGTTTGCTAATCAGTTTTTGGCTCCTGCGGCTAGGCAAAAAGGTTGTCAGGTCAAAGAGTGCGTCGATGCCATAGAGGCTGGTGCTTTTGTGAAGGAAAAACTAAAAGCCGATGGGACCGCCTTATTTAAGGGCTCTAGCGGCGGTGTCTGGCTAGAGGAAGCAGTAAAGGTGAACCTCCATTCTGCGAGTGACAGTCAATATCTAGTACGTCAAGATGCTTATTGGCAGGATCGCAAACAGGCTTTCTTTACGGCCAATCGTTTGGGCGGAGTAAGGCTCGAGGTGTATAATGATAAATATCGAAAGGGGGAGATACGTGCAGGACAATAATCAATCACAAGAGGGGGGTTTGAACCAACCACCTCAGGAGCAGTTAGGTCAAAATCAATCACAGGACACCTTAGTAGATCAGCCTCAGCCACAAGACTACACTCAGCAGCCGACGCCAGCTGAAAACCAGGAGTCGTTGGCGCAACCTTAATCTTCTGTAGCAGTGCAGTCGCAGTCGCAACCGCAGCCTCCGACAGTAGCGCCTGGTCATCAGCAAGGTCAGTCTAACAAGAAGAAAACAGGTCTAATAATCGGCATTGTACTTGGATCTATAGGCTTGATGATCATTATTGCTGGGCTACTGTTGTACTTCCTTTGGTGGCAAAACCCTAAAAAGGTCTTAGCTGACGCTGTTATAGGTGCAGTGGTAGCTGATAGTTCGTCCTTTAAGGGTCAGTTAGATATGAACAGTGAAGATACCAATGTCAGGGTTAGCTATTCTGGAAACAATCAAAGGGGTGATCATGACATTACAGCAAACGTTCGGATAGAGGCGGACGGCTTGAAGTCTTCGATTGATATTAAGCTTGATGGAGTTGTAAAAGATAATAACACTCT
>CAZAOX010000082.1:0-301 GCA_964486985.1 uncultured Candidatus Saccharibacteria bacterium | reverse complement strand
AAAACCCTAAAAAGGTCTTAGCTGACGCTATAGTTGGTGCAGTAGCTACTGATCACTCATCTTTTAAGGGCAAGATGGTGCTAGGTAATGACAGCTCTAAGGTTATTGTTGATTATTCTGGTGATAGACAGGGAGCTAATCATGGGGCCACGTTAAGTATAGATATAGAATCAGACGACATCAAGTTTCCTGCCAAGATAAAATTAGATGGTGTTGTAGAAGGGGGCACGACTTTATACGTTCGAGCTAAAGATGTAGATAAGATACTCGATGGTATCATCGATATTTCTTTGGATAGTTA
>CAZAOX010000081.1:0-3055 GCA_964486985.1 uncultured Candidatus Saccharibacteria bacterium | reverse complement strand
GCCGTGTAAACGGGGAACGCCCTGCCTACGGCGCCTCTAAGTATCAGACTTACGGGAATGAACCAAAAGGTGTCAAACATCTAACCTGCAGGAAGGATATAAAAATATCGGTTTGATCAACCGGTATTTTTATTTTTAAGAGGTGGGATGGTGCTATGGTATGATGATAATATGATTAAATTTGCAGTTTTTGACATTGACGGGACGTTGATCCGTTGGCAGTTATACCATTCGGTAGTGGATCGTTTGGCGAAAAGAGGCTTCTTGGGTGAAGGTGCCTATGAGCAGATTCGTGAAGCTAGGATGCGCTGGAAAAACCGTGAATCGGCCGATGAATTTGATAAATACCAGGCTACTCTAGTCGGCGTGTATGAAAAAGCGGTTATCGACATTCCGGCGGATGAGTTTGATGAGATAATAACAGAGGTGGCAGACGAATATAAAAATCAAATATATACTTATCCATTAAATTTGGCAAAGAGGCTTAAGAAAGAAGGTTATTTCCTGTTGGCCATTTCTGGGTCGCATCAAGAAATGGTCGGCTATATCGCTCGACAGCATGGCTTTGATGATTTTATCGGAACGGTTTTTGAACGAACAGAGAGCGGGTTTAGCGGAGTGGCTTCTACTCCTGTTATCGATAAGGCAGTGGCACTACGGACTTTGATCAAAAAGCACCAACTGGACATGGCAGATAGCTATGCCGTGGGAGATAGCGCCAGTGATATCGCGATGCTTGAGATGGTAGAAAATCCAATAGCTTTTAACCCAAACAAAGTGCTGTTTGATGTAGCCAACGAGAGAGGCTGGCGGGTGGTTGTCGAGCGAAAAGATGTTATATACGAGCTCCGACATGAAGATACTCAGTATGTTCTTGGCCTGTAGATAGGCGATAAAACTATACGCAGGTAGATAAAGCTTGACATGAAAAGTTTCATATGATAAATTCATCATATGAAAGATTATTCATATGTAAAATTCTTCTCCGCTCTGTCTGGTGAGCGAAGAATGGAGATAGTCGAGTTTCTTCATCGGAACGGCGGACAAAACGTCTCAACTATTGCCGAAAAAACAGGCATTGAACAGTCAGCAGTATCACATAGCTTGAGTAAGCTTTTGGCTTGTGAATTTGTGCATGTTCAGGGGCAAGGGAAAGAAAGAATCTATTCACTTAATAGAGATACGGTAGAGCCGTTACTAGAGTTAATCGATGAGCATATTGTTAATTTTTGTCAGAAATCTTGTGGGTGTTGCACCCAAGGTGCCACAGATAAGGGCCTGTCGTGAAAAAAATAACAAAAGGGAGGTGTGCTATGTGTCCATGTATTCAGTAGCTTTAGTGTTCGCGGAAAGTGGCGCTAGTAGTCTAGCGCTACTTTTTGTTTTAGTATTGATGATTGATTGGTGCTTATGCTATGATAAAATAAGTAAAATGACTAATTTAGGGGGTGAGCATGCTTGACGGTGGGTCGTCACGAATACCACAGCCAATTGACCAGCGAGAGGCTGGTCGATCAAGGTTGGTTCATCGACAGCCAGCTGTGTCTTCGCGTGCGCCTGAGCCTGAGCCAGTTCCGTCAGCAGATGTAGCACCACCAACCCCTCAGTCACGTCGTAAGAAGCCTAGCAAGTCTAAAAAATCTTGGGCTATTTGGCTAGTGGCAGTTGTGACTATGATTCTAGTTACTGTAGTCGGGTTTATGGTTTGGCAAAATTCATTTAACTCAAAAATTCAGACTTCTATCGATAACAGTAAGTATCAGGCGGTATTCTTCGATAATGGTCAAGTTTATTTTGGTAAATTAAGTATCTTAGATAGAGAGTACTTCTTGCTGGATGATGTCTTTTACGTTCAGTCAAATGCCATAACTGGAGAAGACCCAGACCAGGAGCCAGAAGACTCCACAGAAAATACTCAAAAACTGATTAAGCGAGGTGCTGAGGTCCATGGGCCTGCTGATCCTATGGTTGTCTCTAGAGACAAAGTGATGTTTTTTGAAAACCTCAAGACGGACGGTAAAGTCACCCAATTAATTCGAGGATATAAGTCTGGTAAAAGGTAGACCTGCTATATGGGCCAGATGAATACTAGGCGGTCAGATAGAATAAAGAAACCAGTTTATAGCATAGTTGTTTTGCTAGTGTTGGCGCTAGCTATATCGGCTGGTGCTGTCGTGTATTGGTGGTTTGACAGGCCCCTGATAGACATGTCTATAGTGAAGGACGCTACCTTCCCTGTCTACATACCAAAGGAAGCGCCAGAGGGCTACAAACTAGATAGTAGTCAAACAAAATTGGACAGCGACATGTTGGTGTATGAGTTTACCGGCCAGGATCACGAGGGTCGAGTAGTGGTAACAGTGCAGCCGATGCCAGCAGACTTTGACATGCAGAAACTTATCGGCAGCGGGTCCGTGGGTAGCACATCTACTGCGTTAGGTTCACTCTACGATTTGTCTGTTAGTAGCAATAGTAAGTTTCTCTTAGATGCCGGTGATACTTTAATATTTCTTACTTCGGATAGGCGCATAGAGACATCTACTATCACAGCGATAGTCAATAGTCTAAATAGACAAAATTAATTATTGAACTATCTGCAGGATGCCAAATGATCCTTGTTTAACAGTTGTTTTATCGTTGGACTGCGACTTCATGCGCAATTGGAGCTTTCCAGCGTCTTCAGCGGTTTCGATATAACCTTCGATGGTTGTCGAGAAATTAGTGCCCATACCTATCACACCAGTAGTGGTTACTGATGCATCTCCAGCACCGCAGTAGGCCCCCCAATGACTGGCAGTTGCACCAAGCGTTGGTGCAGTATTGGCACACCAATTGCTTGCTACTGGAGAGTTTGGGGTGGTAAATCCGAAACCTATGCCAGTTGTCTCATCATCAGCGCTATGGATAATGACAAACTTATAGTAATACTTGGTCTCTGGCGAGAGGTCGAACGATAGATCATCGACGTCTTTCGGGCTTGTAGTAGAGTTGGAGGTTTCTGTTTTAGCTATTTTTGCGACCGGTAACGGGGTGATGCAATCTTTCCATTCACCAC
>CAZAOX010000080.1:0-3158 GCA_964486985.1 uncultured Candidatus Saccharibacteria bacterium | reverse complement strand
CTTGTATTTTCACTAATTATTTGCTATAATTAAACTAACCCAAATGGGAGTGTGTTTGATTTTGCGACTCCCGACCTCTTATATTTTTATTTATCGATACATAAAATTTGATTACTAACACAAAGGAGAAAAACTAAATATGGGTCAACGACGACTCTCAAAGCCGAAGGCTGATGATAGGGCCAAGCGGCCTCAATCTACCAAAAAAACTAACAATGCAGTCCTCGATAGTACGACCACCCGCAAGGGGGAGGTTTTTCGGGCTCAAAGGCGAGTTTCCGAAGACGTCAATGTTCGAACTAGCCAGCATATCGTGGATATTCCGGTTAACAAGTCGGTCTACAACGGTCTCGGTGGTGAACAATACAGTGCCAAGACACGATTTCGCCAGGCAAAAAGCGGTGAGGCCAAGCTGAAAATCATCCCAATTGGTGGCCTAGGTGAAATGACTATCGGCAAAAACATGATGGCTATCGAGTATCTCGACGAAATCATCGTTGTCGATATGGGTTTTTTGTTCCCAAATAAGGAGGATTATCCTGGGGTTAATTACATTACTCCAGACATCACCTACCTAGAGCAAAATAAGCATAAAATTAAAGCACACGTCTTTACTCACGGGCACCTGGACCATATCGGAGCGTTTCGGCACTTTATCGATCGCATACCAGCGCCAGTTTATGGTAGTCGGTTCACGGTGGCGATGCTTGATCGGATCATGAATGACGCAACGACTGATTTTCAGCCGGATTATCGCGTGCTCGATACGGATACTAAAGAAATCACTAAGCTAAGTAAATACTTTAGCGTTGAACTAGTGCGGGTCAATCACTCGATACCTGACTCAACCGCGGCGATTATCCGCACGCCATATGGAGTGCTGATCAATACTGGTGACTGGCGTATGGAGGAGAGGCCAGTTGATGGTGAGAAGTTTAACCTCGAGCGAATGACAGAAATTGCCACCAAAGAAGGCATCTTGATGCTGATGAGTGACTCGACTAACTGTAATGGCTCGACCAATCACCCAGATCATGACGAGTTGGATATTCAGGTTTCGCTTGGTCAAGCGATGGATCGCTATAACAGTTCACGAATGGTGATTAGTTGTTTTTCATCACATATTCACCGCATGCAACTGATCTTGGATGAAGCCAAAAAGCGTGATCGCAAGGTAGCCTTTGCTGGCTATTCGATGATCCAAAACCTTGAAGTGGCCTTGCGTAACGGGGTTATCAAAGTGCCTAAAGATACCATCATGAAGATGGAGGACATCGTTAAATTACCTGATGGCAAGGTGACGATCGTTGGCACTGGCTCGCAAGGTGAGTTCAATGCGGTGCTCAGCCGTATGGCTAGCGGGGCGCATCGCCACGTTAAAATCAAGAGTTCAGATGTGATCGTCTTTAGCTCTAGTCCGATTCCGGGCAATGAGGCAAATGTTGTCAGGACGGTTGACGGATTGATGCGTGAGGGTTCAGATGTCTTGCAGAACGGCAAAACTCAAACTGTTGGTGTTGGGCCATTGCATCTATCGGGACATGCTTTTTATTATGATCATGTCAAGCTGATCAATGCACTTAATCCAACCTACTATCTACCAATCCATGGTGAATTTCACATGTTGGTAAATAGCGCCAAGATCGCTGAAGAAGAATGCGGTATGTCTAGGAAAAACATCTTTGTTTGTGATGCCGGAGATGTCATCGAAATTGATAAAGATAAAAAAGCCGAACGGGCTGGGCGTATCCCAGTTGGCGGGGTGATGTATGATGACACTGGCGAAGTTGTTTCTGAGGTGGTACTCAAGGACCGCATCCATATGTCTCGTGAAGGGATGTTCGTAGTTGTCTTGACTATCCAAAAGGGAACAGGCAGGCTGCTAACTAGCCCCGATATCATCTCTCGAGGGTTTATCTATCTGAGGGATTCTGAAGAATTGATGAATATGATTCGGCAATATCTCCGCCAAAAGATGGCTAAAGGCTTGTCTGGTAAATATGACGTTGAGGCGCTAAAGAGGGAGATAAAAGATGAAATTTCTCACGTTCTCTATGATCAGACTAGACGTACGCCGATAGTCATCCCAGTGATTAATGAGATCGGCCTAAAAGGCACTCCGAAAGAGGCTACGAGCCAAGCTAAAAGACCAGTTCGACAACCAGAAAAACCTCAAAAGCAGGAAAAACCGCTGTCGATGCATAGTCTGCCGAGGCGTAAGTTCCCAAGTCGACAAATTCCAGATAGTGAAGCGACTGATCTGACTTCTCGAACACCACGAGAGGGATTCACCTTTTAGGCACTGCTGATTGAAGAGTTCTTCGTGATTCGGGCGTAAAATGCTTGCAAAATGTTGTATTTTGTGCTACAATTAAGGTAGAGGCAAGTATAAAATTAACAGATGTAGTACAATAGATAACGTCTATGGCTAAAAAACGAAAGACCAAGAAGAAAAAGTCGCCAGTGGCAGATAGGCCACAGCACCACCTGCCAGAGGGTTTCTGGGCACAGGTCGGGGCGGTATTTCTGGTAGTTTTGGCTATTTTGCTTATCGTCGCTTGGTTTGGGGCTGGCGGCCCAGTTCTTGAGTGGCTGAACATGGCGTCACTGACAACTATTGGCTACGGGACTTATGCTTTACCTGTAATTTTTAGTTATATTGCGGTTGAGATATTTCGAGCAGAGAACAACAAACTGCCGTTTTTATTTAAGTTTGGCATAGCTGTGGAAATTATTTGGCTGGCAGGGTTGTTCGGCTTACTTAAAACAGAAGCTCGACCGGAAGCTGGGGGTTTTGTAGGTGATGTCATCAATAAATTGATGCTAGCTATGGTTAGCCCGGCTATCGCAGTACTACTTTATGTAGTGTTGATATTGGTGACAAGTTTGGCCGTGACTCGAGTGTCGCCTTTTGCGATGATCAGCAAACTTGGTGAGCTGATGAAACGTGACACGAAGGAGGATGAGGAAAATCTAGCGGTGATGAAGCGCGCAGCTAAGTCTGGCGAGTCAAAAGTATCGGCAGAACCGAAACTAAATGCTGGTGTTCCATTGGTAACGAGCGAGGAGAAGCCAGCGCCAGCGCTGTCGACGCTTAAAAATACCATCAAGCAAGATAAAAAAGCCGAGAGCAAGTCAGCGCTAGTGATGGCGCATGA
>CAZAOX010000079.1:0-3178 GCA_964486985.1 uncultured Candidatus Saccharibacteria bacterium | reverse complement strand
TCTGGATAATCGGCTGATTAAACTGCTGAACGTACTGGATAAACGCTTGAATATCCCCAACTTTCAAGTGGCCACCAATCGCCAGCCAACCGCCGGCCACGGCTACACCAACATAGCCTAAGTTACCGACGAGATTCATCAATGGGAACATCATCCCCGAGAGAAACTGCGATCGCCAGCCGCTATCGTATAACTTATCATTTATCTTGTTAAATTTAGCTACGGAGGCCTTCTCTCCGTTAAACACCCTCATCACCTGATGACCGGCATACATCTCTTCTATATGCCCGTTGATATCACCCAAAAGCTCCTGCTGACGAACAAATTGCACCTGCGAACGCTTGGTGATTGTTCTAATCAGCACAAAACTGAGTGGCAATACCAACACAGTGATTAGCGTCAACAGCCAACTGATACTCAACATCATCACCACGATGCCGACTATCATCACTACAGAAGTAACTATCTGCGACAAGCTCTGATTTAACGTCTGAGAAATGGTATCCACGTCATTTGTCACACGACTAAGTACATCTCCGTAAGTACGCTTATCAAAATATTTAAGCGGTAAACGATTGATCTTTTTAGAGATATCTCGACGTAAGGCGTAGGTCACCTTCTGAGTTATATCGGTCATGATCCAACCCTGTATATAACCAAATAAAGCACTAAACAGATAAAGCGCCAATAGCCACAGGATGATGTTACGAATAGCTTCAAAATCAAACGTCGGCTTAGCAGACAAGTCCACCTTACGTATACTGTCGATCTGTGAGCTAGGAATTTTATTTCTCTGACTCTCGGGCATGCCTTTAAGCAGATCAGCCCCCGTAGTGCCTTTTGGCAATTTAGTACCCGCTGGCAATTTCTCGATCACCGCATCATAAGCCTTCATAGCGATAAAATCATCGACTATCTGATTTGTCGCTTGACCTAAAATTTTCGGACTAGCTATCGCAAAAACAGTGCTGGCAACTACAAATACCAAGACGATGCCCATCTTTAGCCAGTACGGCCTCAAATGTTTAGCTAATTTTTTTATCGTTCCTTTAAAATCCTTGGCCTTCTCGCTTGGCGCACCAGCCGGCCCATGCCCGCCAAACATGCCAGCCCGTCGCATCATTGACCTTGAGTTTGACGGCTTATTATCACTCATGTCGGCCTCCCGGCCCTAAATTTAACTCTTCGTCCGACAGCTGAGACTGAGCGATCTCACGGTAAATACTGCTTTTTCTCATTAGTTCTGCATGAGTTCCTTGATCGACTATCTTGCCCTGATCCATAACGATGATTTTATCTGCGTCTATGATAGTGCTGATCCGCTGGCCGACGATAATGACCGTCTTGCCTTTAGTCTCTTTCTTTAAGGCCCTACGCAAACGAGCATCTGTTTTAAAATCGAGTGCCGAAAAAGAATCGTCAAATATATAAATCTTTGGATTAACCGCTAGCGCTCGAGCGATAGACAAACGTTGTTTTTGACCACCCGAAACATTAGAGCCACCCTGAGAGATATCAGCCTCCAGCTTGCCGTCTAACTTATTGACAAACTCTTTGGCCTGAGCCACCTGCACCGCCAACTCAATGTCTTTTTTAGTCGCCTTTTTGTTGCCATAAGATACATTGCTCTCAACAGTTCCGCTAAACAGCACGCCCCTCTGTGGCACATAACCAATCTGACCGTATAGGTCTTCGAGTTTCATCTGCCTAACATCTATCCCATCGACCAGCACCTGACCGGCCGACACATCAAAAAATCGCGGTATCAGACCAATCAATGTTGACTTCCCACTACCCGTACTGCCGATTATAGCTGTCATCTGCCCTGGTTCTGCTACGAGATTGACCCCAGACAATACCGGATTATCCGCCCCTTCATAGCTAAACGTCACAAAACTTCGCTAATTCTTTTTGATGAAACGGCCGCCCTAGGTATCAAGATAAATATCGCTGAGATCATCAAAAATGACATGATAGCCTGCATCGCATACTGCATAAATGCCATCATGTTGCCGATTTCCACCATCTCCTTGCTGACCAGCTTAGCGCCAAACCACACCGTAGCTACCAATGCCAGGTTCATCAATAGCATCATATATGGTTGCATAACCACCATCAGTCGGTTCACATACAAATTGAGCTTCAAAAGGTCGCGATTTGTTTCATCAAACTTCTGCTCTTCAACTTTTTCTTTATTGAAAGCCCTGACTACTCGTAGTCCCGTCAAATTCTCACGAGTTACTAGGTTTAGTTTATCGACAAGTTGTTGCAATACCTTAAACTTTGGCACGGCCAAGATGAACAACGTGGCTATCATCACCACCATCCCCACCATAGTTACTGCGATTATCCAGCTCAAACCTGGAGCGTTACGGATAGCATTCTGCAAGGCTCCAATGGCCATAAACAGCGCCATAGAGACCATTCTCAGTATCATAAAAGAAGTTCTCTGCAGTTGCTGAACATCATTTGTCGTACGAGTTATCAACGATGCAGTTGAAAATTTGTTAAACTCCATCACCGAAAAACTCTCGACCCTCTCGAAAGTAGCCCTGCGAACATCTCTGGCAAAACCTGTCGCCACTTTTGTCGCCAAAAATCCTGCGATTACCGCCACTACCCCGCCAGCAAAAGTTACTACCAACATCCATAACCCATTTTCATATAGCGAACTCATATTTTCTCCGACAATTCCCTCGTTGACAATCGTCGCCATATAGTCAGGCAATTTCAAATTAGCCATCACCTGCAAATAAGTTAGGATTATCAAAAAAATGATTAGCCAAGCGTAAGGTTTCAGAAACTTAAACAATTTCATCTTCTAAAAACTCCAACGGTTCTCTAGTATCCACATCTATCCATTATAGACCTTTTAGCCTGACTTCCAATACTCGCCCTGGTAGATTAAAATGGATATATCATGACGTCATCAAATTTCCGAAAAGGCATCGACTATATCGGCGTAACTATAGCTTTTATCGTCCATGACGATCAGAGGCGAATTTTGCTCCAAAAAAAGAAGCTCCAATACTAGAGATGAGAATGGCCGCTGGGATATCGGTGGTGGTGCAATAGAATTTGGTGAGGCGTCAATCGACACTGCCAGCCGAGAGATTCAAGAAGAGCTTTGCGTCAAACCTCAAAACATCCGTTTTCTGACGACCTATGACGCGTTTCG
>CAZAOX010000078.1:0-3207 GCA_964486985.1 uncultured Candidatus Saccharibacteria bacterium | reverse complement strand
ATCACATAGACTATCAAATAATCTAGTAATAGTTGTTGTAATTTTGACGACATTATCTCGCTTGCCGTCTTTTGCCAGAGGTTCTCCCTTAAAAATCAGAACATTCGCTTAACTAATCTCTAATTCTACACGAGTCAAACGTAAAATGCAAGCCTATTTTAGCAGTTTTCGGTTATCCGCCCCCACCGCTTCCGTTATACTCGAAAATCCATCCTGCTTCAGTAGTTCGACTAGCCCTTTATTTATCTTGCCGATAACTTGTGGACCCTCAAATATAACACCTGTTATCATACCCACTAGCGACGCTCCGGCACGAATTTTTTCATATGCGTGTTCAGCCGTAAAAATACCGCCTACACCGATAATCACCAGCCTATCTCCATACTTAGCGTAGGTTCGACGCACCAATTCAGTGCTTCTGTAGCGGGTAGGCGTACCGCTCAATCCACCGCCTATATCATCTGGGAGATTCTCAGCGAGTTTTACATTTTCTCGATCTTTAACTAGATTTGCTATTGTCACACCCTGGATGCGGTGCTCGACGATAACCGCCAGCAAAGAATCAAAATGCCTCAACCTCGGCAAGTTCGGCATTTTTACAAAAAACGGCACATCTCTTTCGATAGTATCTAGTTGCGTCAATAGCTCGCCTAGCATATCGGGCTGAGAAAACGGCTGATCATCCCCGGCATTTGGGCACGAGATATTTATCTCGATTATATCTGCCAATTGATATTGCAAGATATGCAAGATAGTATTTTTTGTATCAATAATCGCATCTGAACAGGTTTCTTTTGCGGTGCTAGCAACTACAGCTACAGAAACAATCAGTGGCATACCCTTAGTTAATCGGCTATGACGGCGAATCCGACGGCGCATATTAACCAGGCCTTGATTGGCCAACCCAGCGTTGACTACGATCGACCCGCTATCAGGCAACCGAAAAAACCAAGGCCGAGGATTACCTTTTCGATGGGCTAAAGTCACTGACCCACCAGTCTCAAAACCAAAACCCACTGACCTCATCAATGGCGATAATTCAATATTCTTGTCAAAGCCTGCCGACAAGCCAACGGGATTCTTAAAATTTAAGCCCAGCACCTCCTGCTCTAGGCTCTTATCGTCCCGTCGCCACATCATGCGGATGATACCCCTGGTCAGAAAATTAGACTGGGCTATCCTACCACCAAAAATAATCAATCGATGCACCAAATCAGGCGACATCCAAAACAAGACTGGCTTTATAAGACGTTTATACACTACTTCTTAGTTTATCATCTCGTGCGAGAAAAGCATATTTTCATACTCAAATAAAAAAATCCCTCACGAGATTAGTTTATTTGGTGGGGCTAGATGGACTTGAACCGCCAACCTCGTCGCTATATCTGCTAGAAATACTGCATCCAGTGACACACTCTAGTCAGCTGGGTTAAGCTTAAAAAAATTATAGCTCTTGAGGTTATAGTCTCGAGTGCTATATCGCTGAACACCTGTACTATTCCACAAGGCAAAATACTCGATGCCGGCCTGTAGAGATAAACGACTACATACAGTGCAAAATGGATCCCCGGCATCTGTAAAATCGCCCTTCTCATCAACTCGCATAAAGTACAGTGTTGATCCAATAAGCTTTTGTGCGTTAGTCTTGCAGGCATCGATAATCGCATTCCACTCAGCGTGAATACAGCATGTTTTGTCATATTTTAGCTTAACGCTCAGATTCCACTCTAAATTGCACGTTCGCTGTCCCTCATCCTCTAGAGGGGGCGAATTATGCCCCTTGCCAATTACCTGCCCGTCTCGTGCGATAATTACCGTGCCACACCTAGCTCGTAGACAAGTGGCGAGTTTCGCTTCATCTGCCGCCAACTGAAAGTATTTATTTTCATCCATAGCACTAATCTCATCACCACCTATGACATATTCCAAATAACTAAATCAACAATTCGATATGTTTATGGTGGGGCTAGATGGACTTGAACCGCCGACCTCGTCATTATCAGTGACGCGCTCTAACCAGCTGAGCTATAGCCCCATAATTATTCTTGTATAACTTAGGATTTTCAATACTAAACACCCATAATTGACTCCTCGTATCTTAATCTTGGTGGGTTGTGAGGGACTCGAACCCCCGGCCCTCTCGGTGTAAACGAGATGCTCTAGCCAACTGAGCTAACAACCCATAATCTTTGGTGGAGTGTCGCAGACCGAAGCCTGCTTCACCCCATATGTGAAAGGTGCTGAGCCATACAGAGACATCGCCTGCGGCTCCTCCGCTCGCTTGTTCAGAAAAATAGCCGATGGCTGCTTTTCTTCACTTCGCTCGCTACGCCGAACTCTCTTTTCTGTGAAAAGAACGAGTTCGAGGCCTGACAATCAGGCCAATATCTGAATCTATCCAAAGATAGATTCAGATATTGGTGGAGATACAGAGACTCGAACTCTGGACCCCCTGCTTGCAAAGCAGGTGCTCTAGCCAACTGAGCTATATCCCCACGATTAAAAGGTGCTTAGTTTTACGAGATTACGCTCTTTGCGGCGATTTAGCAGTTGGCTAGAGCATGTGCAATTTTTGAAACGCTGAAGGCTCCCCAACTGAGCTATATCCCCACAGAATGTAAAGGTGACAGTTTAACGAGATGGTGCTCAACTAATCTTTAAAATAAGACTACACCATTGTACCCTATACACAAACCATTCGCAAGTGGTATACTACTCTCATGTATGAATTTAGCATAAGCTCTTTTTTTGCGGGAATAGTTGTTCTAATAGTCGGAGCATTGATGGTAGTTTTTCATCAAAAACTAGCTGACCACCTGGGTAGTGGCCTTGCCAGCTACGATAAGTTCAAACTATGGGGCTTAATCGTTTGTGGCGCTGGCCTAGTACTAATAACCAGCCTCCACACGATTCCTCTAAACTGGCTATTAGACGCCGTGTTCAGGCGATAGATAGGCACTTTAAGCATCAAAAAACACCCCGAGGGGTGTTTTTATTATTAACAACTTGATTGTGCAAACCACCGGTTATTTTATCAGAACAAAGGTTGAACTTCGTCTCGTCCCGAAGGAACTATTGTAAATATGTAAGCTCAGCATATTTACGAGACCGACCTAGCTCTACTAGTGATTGCTCGACTAGTAGGTATATTAACTCCCTAGAAAGGAGGTAATCCATCCGCAGCTTCCGCTACGGATACCTTGTTAC
>CAZAOX010000077.1:0-3207 GCA_964486985.1 uncultured Candidatus Saccharibacteria bacterium | reverse complement strand
GATATTTCTTTGGATAGTTACAGTAAGTCATACTCACACAGCATGACATCGGCAGAGGAGTCCGAGATGAGGCGGTATCTAGAAGGGTATATGAAGCCTATTGCCGACAAGGTTAACAATCAATGGGTTCGCGTATCTTTTGACGATATTTCAGATAGTGCTAAAAAAGAGTCTAAGTGTGTTTCTGAAGCTATAGAAGGCTTGAGTAAGCAACCTAAAAAGCTAAAAGAGTTAACTAATGTTTATCGAGAGCATGATTTTCTTGTCATAAAGTCGCGTCAATCTCGCAAAGATGGCTCGGTAGGCTATGAGATAGATCTAAATAGCCAAGAGGCACAAGATAAATTTAAAAGCTTTAATAAGGCTGTGCGAGAAACTGAAGTTGTTAGGGAGATCAATAAATGTAGCGACTCTGGTGAAAAAATCATTAGTGATGACGACAGAAATTTGAGCAGTGAAAAGAATGATATAAAAATGGTAGTTTGGGTCAATCCTTGGAGCCATAAGCTGCGCGGATTAGATATAAACTATCGTGACGAAGATTCGAAAATTACTTATAGCTTGAATCAAGAGTTTTTGATAGGTAAAGGTAGTGAGGTAAAAGTGCCGTCGGACTATAAGACTGCTAAGAATCTTATGGAAGAGCTGCAGGAGGTAAATAATGCTCCTGCATCGTCGCCATATTCAGGGCCATCGACATACCCCTCTGCCCCCTATAGCTTAGGTGGTGGACTGAAGGCTATCGATCTTTGATAGGCCGGATATCTTCAGTCTCGTTATTTGCAAGTTTGAAGCGCTCCACCTCAGTTTATGCTATAATTTACAGATATGAAACGATACAATCCGACGGAAATTGAAGAAAAATGGCAAAACAAGTGGGAGGCTGACGGTGTCTACGAGGTAGACTTAAATGATCAGTCTCGGCCAAAATACCTTGGTTTTTCGATGCTTCCAGGTATAACCGGAGCAGGTATCCATATTGGGCACGGCAGAACTTTTCAGTTTTCTGACATCAAGACTCGAGCTAAACGTCAACAAGGCTATAACGCCTACAACCCTATCGGTTGGGACAGTTTTGGCTTGCCAGTTGAAAATTATGCCATCAAAATCGATAAACCGCCACGCCAGGCGCACGATGAGGCTAAAGAAAACTTCATCCGTCAGCTTAAACGGCTCGGTTTTGGTTATGATTGGTCGAAAGAAATTTCAACTGCTGATCCAGAATACTACAAATGGACGCAGTGGATATTTACCAAACTTTACGAACATGACTTAGCCTATCAAAAAGAGCAACCTCAGTGGTGGTGCGAAACCGATAATACTGTTTTAGCTAACGAACAGGTTGAGGCTGGCAAATGTTGGCGTTGCGGCAACCAAGTTGTCAAAAAAGAACTCAAACAATGGTTCTTTAGAATTACTGCCTATGCAGATGAGATCCTCGAAGCTACCGATGAACTTGACTGGACTGAGATGGTCAAGACTATGCAAAAAAACTGGATAGGCCGCTCGGTTGGCGCTGAGGTTGAGTTTTCCGTAGTCGACAGTCGAGAAGTTATCAAGGTTTTCACTACGCGTCCAGATACTCTGTTTGGGGCGAGCTATGTCGCCTTGGCCCCTGAAAATCCTTTAGCTTTGCAGTTAACTACATCTGACAATAGAACCAAAGTTCAAGAGTATATTGATAAATCGGCTAAGAAAACTGAGCTTGAGCGTCAGGAAAATAAGGAAAAAACAGGTGCTTTCACTGGCAGTTACGCCATAAACCCAGTCAACGGTCAGAAAGTGCCTATCTGGGTAGCTGACTATGTTTTATGGGGCTATGGTACAGGTGCTTTGATGGCGGTGCCGGCGCACGACGATCGCGATTTCGCTTTTGCCAAGAAGTTTGAGCTGCCAGTTATCCAGGTCATCGAGGCGCCAGAAGATGAGGCGGATGCTGATTTTTACACTGGCGAAGGACAGCTAGTCAATAGCGGCTCTTTTAACGGTCAGCGTAGCGAGAGAGCACGAGAAAAGATAGTCGCTTGGCTAGAAGGCCAGGGGACAGGTCGCTCACAGACGACCTACAAGATGCATGATTGGCTCATTTCTAGACAGCGCTACTGGGGTGCGCCTATCCCGATAGTTCACGTAGACGGTCATCAGCCTATCGCTGTTAGTGAAAAATGCTTGCCGGTTATCTTGCCAGAAGTTGATGATTTCAAACCAACTGGTGGCAATACATCTGTCTTGGCTCAAGTCGATGACTGGGTGCGTGTCTGGGTGAATGTTGAAACAGGCGATACGGTAGATATCACTCAGCCAAAACCTGAGGGTGACTCCTGGGTTGAGGGACGGCGTGAAACCGATACTTTGGACGGCTATGCTTGCTCTAGCTGGTATTTCCTTCGCTACATTGATCCATTTAACGATCAGCAAGCCTGGGATCCTGAGCTTGCCAAGCAATGGATGGCCGTTGATTATTATAACGGCGCTGACCATGCTGTGGCTCATTTGCTTTACTCACGCTTTTGGATGCGCTTTTTCTACAAACTTGGCTTAGTGCCGACCCCTGAACCGTTCAAGAGGATGATGTATAACGCCTACATCATGGCTCCTGACGGGCGGAAAATGAGCAAATCACTAGGAAATGTCATCGATCCGATGGAGATCATGGATTCTGGCTACGGTGCTGATGCCCTCAGGGTTTACGAAATGTTTATCGCGCCTTATGATATGGATGCGCCGTGGGATACTCGTGGAGTCCCTGGTACTTATAGGTTTTTGAATCGAGTTTGGAATCTAGTCCAAGAGTATATTTCGGTGGATTCGGCTGAAGATACCGTCGAAGATGCAGATATCTTGCGTATCGCTCACACCACGGTCAAAAAAGTTACTAAAGATATCGAAAATGAGAAGTTCAACACCGCTGTCGCCGCCATGATGGAGGCGGTCAATGGTCTATACAAGATCAAAGAAAAAACCGGCATCGCTAAAAATACGGCCTGGAAATACGCCCTAGAAGGGTTACTACAGATACTAGCACCATTTGCACCGCATATTACCGAAGAGTTGTGGCATGATCTGGGTCATAAAGACACTATCCATCGTGATCACTGGCCAAAATGGGATGATACACTCATCCAAAGTGACAATATGACGATAATCGTCCAAGTGAACGGTAAGCTCCGAGCTAAATTAGAACTACCCGCCGACGCAGATGAAGAA
>CAZAOX010000076.1:0-3228 GCA_964486985.1 uncultured Candidatus Saccharibacteria bacterium | reverse complement strand
TCAGCTGGTCAGAGCTTGCTTCATATGACAAACTCGACATTCGTCTCGGACAGCAGCTGAGCTAAAGCGGCGTAATTATACTATGAAAGGTGCATACACAAGACTATTGTACTGAGTAATTTTATCAGATTGAGATCGTTGGTTCAAGCTACATGACTATTTTGCGAGGTTGGCGAGGCTTGTACTGTCGTCTGGCTGGGCCACCCTGGTCGACTGGGGCGAGCATCCTCTCGGCTTTTTCGCGTAAGTTTTGCGCTAGCTCAATCTGATCAATACTTTCGTAGGCTTCAGCGAGTGCAGTCAACGTCTGTGGTATTGGTTCAATTTCGATAGCTTTTTCGAGAGCATCAATCATTTTCTTGGTATTGCCTAGTTGCTCTTGAGTTTTAGCGTAAGCGATGTGTCGAGCAGCAAGATCATCCTCGAGGTCTAAGGCCTGTTCAAACGCCAAGGCTGCCTTGTCATAGTCAGCAATTTCGAAATATATAAGACCGACGTTGTGAAGACTTGAGGCACTTGGTTCGATACTCTGGGCAATCTCAAAGCATTCGATGGCGTCACGGTAGGCCTTTTGCTTGGCGTAGAGGATGCCCAATCTGTTATAGGCAGTGGCATTTCGCATGTCTACCTTAAGTATGGTCAAGAGAGCCTTTTCAGCTCGGAGGTATTTATTTTCGCGAATCGAATCTTGTGCGATAGTCCATAGCTGATCTAATTTATCGGACAGCCTAGCTGGCAACTCTGCGCCTTCATCAGTCTCAGGTCTATAAAAGAAAGCCCAGATGGCGATAACTACAATTAACAATACACCGGTCATATTCAGATGCTATTATACCACAAGTTGAAGTAGAGCTAGCTTGGCGTTACCGTTGTTTTGGAGTAGTTTCTCCGCATCATATAGTCGCTCAAGCATATCTGTTAGTTGTGGCGTGACGCCAGTAGACTTAACTTGAAAGCGAGTTAGCTCGAGGGCTGTTTCGATAAATTGCTGAGCCTGAAGACGGGTTTTTGAGTAAGCCTGAAGCGATATAAAAGATTGATAAGTGGTTCTTGAGAACAAAGATTTGGCGTCTTTGGCCATTTGTTTGGCTAAAGAGAAATCTTCTGGACTTTCAGCTAGTTTTTTGAGAAGCTTTGGTCTACCTTTGGCTAAAAATAAGATCTGATTTTTAGCTTGGTCATCTAGTGGGAAATTAGATAGTAGGGATTCGTCTTGTCCTGGTGATGTCCTGTGTAATTGGAATACTTCACATCTAGAGATGACAGTGGCTAGTATTTGGTTGAGGTTATGGACCTCAATGATGAAGTGGGTATCCTGGTTTGGCTCTTCTAGGGCTTTTAGGAGGGCGTTTTGGGAGTGGTGAGTCATCTGGTCACCCGTTCTGATGATGACTAGCCTTTTGATATCCGAATAGGTACGGAGTTTAGTGATAGTCTCGCGGATTTGACTAACACTTATAGTTTTCTTTTCAGGCAGAGGCTCAATCAAGAAAACCTGAGCATCATGAGTTTTTGCGAGATGTTCGGTTAAGCTGTCTATACTTAATCCAAGCTCCCCTACGATGAGTAGTGATTGGGGTAGCGCAGTCTCTAGTGCCTGAAGTTTCGATTGGTCCTGTGGCGCGATAATGGGACGCGTCATAACTTGATATCCTTGAACCTGTCGTGAAATACTTGTGGAACTTTTGCCGTAAACTTCTTTAACTTACCGTCGCCTAGCTTAATCTCAATCTCATAAGCGTGGAGCATCAAGCGCTTGTCGACCGTTCCATAAACTCTGTCGCCATGAATTGGACTGCCAGCGTGAGCCATATGCACCCTAAGCTGGTGTGTTCGACCAGTGACGGGTTGAAGCTTGACTAGGTTATATTCACCGTCTGTAGCTAGCACTTTGTAGTAGGTTATGGCCTCTTTGCCTTTTGGATCGACCCGGAAGGTGCTTGGTTTAGCAGGGTTGCGAGCTATGGGTAGGTCGATTTTTGCCTCCTGATGCTTAAGCGGGCCTTTGGTTATGGCTAAATATGTCTTTTTAGCCGTCCTGTCGGCAAATTGCTTCTGTAGGCTTTTGGCTGAGTCTGGGTTCCTGGCAATGATGATTACTCCAGATGTATCTCTGTCTAGCCTATGGATGATGCCTGGACGGTTGGTATCTGTCTGATAGCTTGTGCGTAATCGTGCGAAGTCGGCTACGGTGTACTCATTTGATAATCCGCCTTTGGCGTGTGTCAATATACCAGCTGGCTTGTTGACGGCGATTATCTCATCATTTTCGTAGATAACTGGGATGTTACCGGTTGCTTGAGGGGCTTCGGGGTGATCTATCTCGATTTGGGTAGTAGATGATATTTCTGTGCTAGGTGTGGTGATTTTGCGCCCATCTACTAGCACTCTGCCGTCTTTGATGTATTTCTGCCAAAGACTTCGCGAGAGTGATTTGTCGAAGCGCTCTGCTAGGTAGACATCAAGGCGTACTTTGGTTGGTGGTATAGAGAAAAAACGAACGAACTTTCCAGCCAGTGGGGTAATTTGTTGATCGTTAGCTGGGTTTTTGACTGACTCAGCTGTACTAGGTTTATCCGACCAAATTTCTTCTAGATGATTGTCGTCAATATCGATACCGTAAAAAACAACATACTCTTTAGCTTCTAAGACAAAAGTTGCCATGGCGTAAAATCCACCGTCAGTTATCTCAAGCTTCCGGATGCTATTGATTTTAGATAGGTCAGCGGGTAGCTGATATAGTCTAATGGCTTGCATCAGACGTTGCCTAGTGAATTTCACTTTTCTCTACTCCTTGGGCCGTAGTCCAACGGCTTGCTGTGCTCTTAAGAGAGTTTGATTGGCTATTTGTGTCATTTTAGC
Source organism: uncultured Candidatus Saccharibacteria bacterium (assembly GCA_964486985.1). Classification (GTDB taxonomy): domain Bacteria; phylum Patescibacteriota; class Saccharimonadia; order Saccharimonadales; family Saccharimonadaceae; genus Nanosynbacter. The sequence goes on along the minus strand of CAZAOX010000076.1, from coordinate 366 downwards.
TTCTGAATCCTCTAGGACAGATAGCAACTCGTTGTCGGAGACTTCAGTGAATTTTTGCTGGAAATCACTGAGGAAGTTAGCTACAGCATCTGCGGTGACAGTTTTAAGCTTGCCGTACTGGCTCTCACCTGTCCATTGGTGATTGATGTCATCTTGGTTCTGGCCGGTTAATAGCGAAAGCATTTGCAACAAATTAGTTACGCCGGGTTGCTCCTTCCAGTCAAAGTTAACTGAGGCGAGACTGTCAGTTGTAGCGCTCATGATCTTTTTTCTAGCTAATTCAGGGCTGTCACTGAGATTGATCTTTGAGCGCTCATTTTCATCGCTTTTACTCATCTTTTTAGTAGGGTCTGTCAGGCTACGAAT
>CAZAOX010000075.1:0-3230 GCA_964486985.1 uncultured Candidatus Saccharibacteria bacterium | reverse complement strand
AATTGATTTAGCTAAATCCCAAATTCTTCAACAGCTAGCAGGCGCGCCCGAAGAGATGATTAGCATGGCCATGTTAGAAGCGGAAGCTTCAGTACCTTCGGTCGAAGAGTTAGTAAGCCAAGCTGACCCCTTTAAAAATTTAAGTACTAAAGTTGTAGACGGCAACGTCCTACTCCAAGCGACCCTCAACGACTCAGTTAGCTCACCTGAAGCAAGAGACGTCGTTGAAGAGCTCCGAAAAGACATCCAGGCTAAATACCCCGAAGTTAAGTTTGGCGGGGTAACAGCCATCCAGGTCGATACTAACACATCTTCAGAGCGCGATCTGATGGTTGTCGTTCCATTGATCTTGCTAGCTATCACTATCATCCTAATAATTCTACTAAGGTCAATAGTCGCACCATTAATTCTTCTCCTGACAACTGTCATTTCATTCGGCTCAACCTTGGGAGTAGCCGCGCTACTATTCAATCATGTCCTCGGGTATCCTGGATCAGATCCAGCCGTTCTGATATTCGCATTTGTCTTTTTAGTTGCGCTGGGAATTGATTACAATATATTCCTTATGACCCGAGTCCGTGAAGAAACCTCCAAATCTAACACTGCAGACGGCACAATCAAAGCCCTGATAGTAACTGGCGGGGTGATCACCAGCGCTGGTGTGGTTCTGGCATCAACCTTCGCGACGCTCTACGTTATACCAATCCTCTTCCTGGCGCAGATAGCTTTTATGGTGTCATTTGGTGTGCTACTGGATACCATAATCGTCCGCTCCCTGATAGTACCTAGCCTGACTATCGACATTGGCAAACCGATGTGGTGGCCGTCAAAAATCTCTCGCAAGAAATAATTTGTAAACCTAATATCTCATTTACTGGATGTGACAAATGTCATATAGTGTAGATGAGGGTATTATGAATCAAAATAGCGACCTAATAAGTGATTTCTTTAAAAACCGTCCCGCACAAAGACTAGGTGCAGGACAAATAGTCCTTCGACCTGGAGACTCAACAGATAAGCTTATCTATATAGTTGAAGGTACTATCACTCAATACGACATCACCTCATCAGGCGACTCCATCATTATCACAACCCATAGCCCGGGGACAATACAGCCCTTGTCGTGCGCCATTAACGGCCGACCCGTCGAGTATTTTTATGAAGCAAGCTCACCTAGCCTCATCAAGCAGGTAGCTGTCGAGACCTGGCTAGAGTTTATCAGTGCTAACTCAAATATTTTATTGCATCTACTTAAGCAAAGCCACAGTTCAATGGATGGTGTTTTCCAGAAACTTAAGCATTCACTTGGCGGATCGGCCATGGACCGCTTAGTCTATGAACTAATAAACGCGGCGATAGCATCAGGCGATGTCGGATTGGATGGCGCAGTCTTTGTACCATTGAGTCAAAATGATCTATCAAAACGAACTGGGCTAGCGAGGGAAACTGTTAATCGAACTATCCAGAAATTAAAGCTAGCAAAAATCCTTGAGCCTTCACGCAGTGGGATGAAGATTCTATCCTTTCGAGACCTCGAACGATCGATTGGTGATTAATCTATCTCAGGCCTAATAGTCAATGCCTTCATTAGCGATGAACCCGTTATCATAATGATGGTGGATTTGCTTCATCTCAGACAAAATATCCACCCTATCAGCCAGCTCCATCGGAAAATCACGTCCTGTTAGGCATAAATTAGTTTTTTGATGCTTGCTATCCATTAAGCTCTTTAGGTCGCTTAATCTAATTAGTCCATCATGAACAGCGTTATTGATTTCATCACAGACAACCAGACTGTACTGTCCACTAGCTACAGATTCCATAGCTACCGTAAACGTAGCCCTGGCGCTAGCTAGGTGATCCTCTTTGCTTACACCCTTAGCACTCATCTCCCCAGCGTTGTAAAATCCCTTACCTCCCTTATGGAACATTAGCTTATCGCCATAAATCAATTGAATATCTTCAAAAAATTGATGCTCACTGACTCGCCACGACTTGATGAACTGAATAAAAGCCACTTTACTGCCATACCCGAGAGAACGGCAGACTAGGCCGATACCAGCACTAGTCTTGCCCTTGCCGTTCCCCGTATAGACAACGATAACGCTATCCTTTTTCTTCATAAACTAGAGCCCTAGCCTACACTGACAGACTATGACAGTTCGCAAGCTCCGCCGACACAAGCTAGCTCCTTAGCGCCCTGTGTCTCGTCTTGATGTTCGTAAAGGACTAATTTCGAGAAATCTAGCTTGCCGAGAGCTTTAGCACGCTTCTCATATTCCTCCTTAGTAATCTCCTCGTACGGTGCCAATTGATAGACGTGATCGTTCCTCGGCAGGAACGACAGACCGCCAACGATCTCCCAGTTCTCATAAACGAAATTAAGTACCTTGATCCACTCATCATCACCAACGTAGATAGTCACCGAAGGGTTATGTTCAGTAAAGTTCAGCTTTAATCGCTTCCATTCTTCGAGCATCTCAAGAGCTGAAACATCTTTACTGACCACTGCACCTTCTGGCGCCTTGACTGGGAACTCTAGAACCATGGTACTGGCTGTAGCGGTTGAGTAACCAACCTCCGGGAATACCGGCACACCCTGGTCTTTAGCTAATTGTAGTAGCGGATCATTGACACTGATGCGGACTCTCCTGACGAAGTATTTTGAAAACCAAGGATGCATACCTGAGCCTACGCCCAACAGCTGACCAGAGTTACCATGAGGCTTCACACAGGTCACAGAAGTTGATTGGTTAACGCCAAATCGTTTAGCGTACTTCTTGTTAGCGTCAACAGCTGCTTGACGTAGTTCCTGCAGAGAATCGTCTCTTCGAACTAGCTTGTTGTCGTAGTAACCGGTAATCGATACACCTAGAAGTTGCTCTTCCTCACTGTTGACCTTCCACTCTTCTGACAAATAACCAAAATTTGTTAAAGTTGCCTGATAGGTGCCAAGCAGTGTAGCCAAACGGATCTTCCGCTTCATATTCTCAAGATCATCCTTAGGTCGAACGACAATTGAAGTTAAGTTGCAGAACTGCTTGGATCGCAAGTAAATCTCACCACAGGGGTTCATGCCCATCTGCTCTTGATCAGAAATCTTCTTCCAACGTCTAGCTGGTATTTGCTTCTCTAGATCGCCACGGTTAAAGACACCCCTCTCACCACTGCCTGATGCAACTAATGCTGACCACTCTTCGAGTAGCTCGGTAGCTGAAGGCTTGGCCTCA
>CAZAOX010000074.1:3108-3352 GCA_964486985.1 uncultured Candidatus Saccharibacteria bacterium | reverse complement strand
GGGAGTAAGGAGTATGAAGCAAGTGATCGAGCTACCAAATCTTCCCAACAATCTGCAGTCCAAACCTCGTCAGAGGCATGGCGTGAAGCCGTGCTGGATGATTTCGGGGGCGAGAATGGCGACAGCAACAATCGCCAAAAACTGCTCGATCTCCTAAATTACCATCTCGATCTCTTTGATAAATGGCAACCAGCCATCGGCCGACCCTACGAAACCCTCAAAAGATTTTTCAAAGTCTACATCC
>CAZAOX010000074.1:2728-3098 GCA_964486985.1 uncultured Candidatus Saccharibacteria bacterium | reverse complement strand
CAACTTTGACGGCGCCAGCGACCTACGAAACGCACTAATGCTAACACACAATACGGAAGGCGCTAGACAAATAATATCAAATCACCTAAGTTCAAAAGTTGGTGTCAATAGGGAGCCTGTTGATATATACTATGATAATATGGACAGCTCAGTTAAGGCTCTTATATTTGACAGTGATGGCACGTTGCTAGATACTAGGCGGCTCATCTTGGATGGTTACCGCACGGTATTAAAAAACCATAATCTTGAGCACCTGGCCAATGATCAGTTTATCAAAAGCCGCCTCGGTAAACCCACCAAGGAAACATTTGATCAAATCCTGGCAGGGCAGGAGACAACTCTATCGTCTGAGAGCCTAGCTCGTGAGCTG
>CAZAOX010000074.1:0-2718 GCA_964486985.1 uncultured Candidatus Saccharibacteria bacterium | reverse complement strand
CGCGGAAAATATCGTAGCCTATCCTCGGACTAAAGAACTATTAGAAGAATGGAAAAATCGCGGTATAAAACTATGTCTTTTCACATCAGGGTATAACTATATGATCGATCGTAATTTTGCTGCTGCTGGCATACTAAATGTTCGAGAACTATTTGATGAAATCATCTCAGCTGACGACAATATAGCACACAAACCAGAGCCTGACGCCATCCTAGAGCTATGCAAAAGAACAGAAGTTAGCCCTCAAAACGCAGTGGTAATTGGCGACCATGCCTACGATATCATAGCCGGCAGAAGGGCGGGCCTCGGGCTAAAGATTGGCATACTACATGGCATTGGCACTCAACACGAGCTGCTAAATGCTGGAGCTGATTTCCTATGCGACAACTTAACTAGTCTAAGCAAGCTACTGATTTTTTCTAATCAATAGAGCACTCTGCTAAATACTGTTTTTAAGCTCTAATGCTTGCGCTTGCGTCTCTGCAGGTCAGCTACTTTCAAGCGCACCAACTGACGATCAACTAGCTGGTGAGCTTTCTCACGCTCAACCTGGCTTTCAGCCTCGTCACGAAGTTTGATAGCTCGCTCAAGAGCGGCCTTGGCCTCAGTTTCGATGATCTCATCGGCGTGATCAGCTTCGTCCACCAAGATCTGAACATAGTCATAAGATATCTCAACTACACCACCAGAAATGGCGATGTATTCAACCTCATCGCCATCTTTTTCATAGGTCACTGCCATAACACCGTCTGTCGCCATAGTGACAAGTGGTTCATGACTGGGAAAAACGGAAATCTCGCCATCAACAGTCGGAATCGCCACCGAATAAATCGATTTGTCTAGCTTTACTCCTGTCAAAGTTACGAGTTTGAGTTTCATTTTTTATCCTTTTTCTCCGACTTAGCATCACGAGCTAACTGGTCTTGTAAAGTGCCTTGGACCATATAGAACCAATTTTCTGGCTTGTCATCGTACTTGCCAGCCAAAATGTCAGAAGCATCACGAATAGTATCCTCCAGCTTGACATAAACACCCGGGTCGCCAGTAAACTTCTCAGCAACATGGAACGGCTGAGCCAAGAACCTCTGAACGCGCCTCGCTCTAGCCACAGTCTGCTTCTGATCGTCTGACAACTCTTCCATTCCTAAAATAGCGATGATATCCTGAAGCTCCTTGTACTGCTGAAGCACGCGCTGGACCTCACGAGCCACCCGGTAGTGCTCTTCACCAACAACTTCTGGATCTAAGGCGCTAGAGCTTGAGTCGAGCACATCAACAGCAGGATAGATACCGATTTCCGTTAGCGCACGGTTCATGACAATGGTTGCGTCTAAATGGGCAAATGTAGTGGCTGGAGCTGGATCAGTCAAGTCGTCGGCCGGAACGTAAACCGCCTGGACAGAAGTGATCGAACCTTTATTTGTTGAGGTGATACGCTCTTGCAAAGCACCCATTTCCTGTTGCAAGTTTGGCTGATAGCCAACGGCTGAAGGTAAGCGCCCGAGCAATGCAGACACCTCGGCACCAGCCTGGGTAAAGCGGAAGATATTGTCAACGAATAGTAGAACGTCTTTACCTTCATCACGAAAAGCTTCAGCCATCGTGAGTCCTGTCAAAGCGACACGCAAACGTGCCCCTGGCGGTTCATTCATCTGCCCAAAGACCAGAGAAGTCTTGTCAAGCACCCCAGCCTCTTCCATTTCGTAATAAAGATCGTTGCCTTCACGAGTTCGTTCACCAACACCGGCGAAAACTGAGTTTCCAGAGTGGAACTTAGCGATATTGTTGATAAGTTCGGTGATAAGAACAGTCTTACCAACGCCAGCACCAGCGAACAGGCCGGCTTTACCGCCCTTGGTCAAAGGAGCGATCAAGTCAACTACTTTGATACCGGTTTCTAGAATTTCAGCTTTGCTAGACTGCTCGGTTAGGGCAGGAGCAGGGCGGTGGATTGGCGATACTTCGCCTTTTGGCTGTGGCTTTTCATCAATCGCCTCACCGACGACATTAAACATCCTTCCTTGAGTCACCTTGCCAACAGGTACTTTGATAGGACTACCAGTTGCCTTAACTTCAGCGCCACGCGCCAAACCGTCAGTACTCGATAGAGCGATAGCTCGTACGATATGCTCATCGAGATGCTGTGCTACCTCTAGGACGATCGTCTCACCGTCATTTTCGACATGTAGCGCATCATATATGGCTGGTAGGTCCACCTCATCGGCAAACTCCACATCCACCACCACGCCTACTATTTGTATAATTTTACCTAAATTACTATTCATTATTCAACATCCCCCTTAAACCATCAATAAACTCTTCCGTTGCCTTGCGATTTATATATTCGGCACCAATAACTGTCGTATCCCTGAGTACTCCGCATAGCGCAGCCATCCTAGCTAAAGCTTTATAGTGCTCCGGAGATAGCCCTTCTCTAAACTGACGATAATCTACCCATTCTGTCATCTGACCTTCCCTGAAAAGCCCATCTAGCGTTGCGGCTAAGTCCCCAAGTGCGTCAGCGATAATAGGGTCGTTATTCACAGCCTGTAGAGCCTCTTTATGAGTCACCTCCACCGAGGCCTCTGGTCTTTTTCCTGTTAATTCTGTCATAACCTCTCCTTATTTATAAACCTTCTCATGCCATCGCCTCCACGCCACCGCTTATTTCTGCTAATTCTTGGGTGATCGCACCTTGGCGAGCTTTGTTCATCGCTA
>CAZAOX010000073.1:0-3375 GCA_964486985.1 uncultured Candidatus Saccharibacteria bacterium | reverse complement strand
TATCGGAAGTCAAGCAAAATATTGCTCAATTTTATTTCAAACTACATAACCTTATATCTTGAGGTATCTTCTGGTGGCGATATACGAAGATATGACGCCGATCAAGACACCTAACGCCAACATGGCCAAGAATACTACACCTAAATAGCCTATTAACGTTTGAGATATAGCATCTAGTGGTATGCCATAAGACACTAGTGGCTGTTTAGCCGCCATAACTAGCCCATATCCTGTAGCGGTAGCGATAATTGCCGCTATAAAACCATACATTGTCGCCTCTACGAGAAACGGGCCACGGATGAACCCCCGCTCTGCCCCGATAAGCTTCATCATCTGGATCTCATCCTTACGATGGAAGATGGCCATGCGGATAGTGTTGAAAACCACTAAAGATGAGATAACCACAAATATTAATGTAGCTACCCCGCCCCCAATCTCTGCGACTTTAACCCACTCAGCTATCTGCGTGATGGCATCACGACGCTCACCTTGGAATGAAGGATCCTTTGAGGGGTCACGTATCTTTGCATAAAGTTCATCTGACTCGACAAATTTCGTTAAGGTAGCCGTGTCATTTATGTCTTCGAGGTATACTCTGAGAGTAGCTGGTAAACGATTGGCCGCCTCTTTGATAGCTTCGAGAGTCTCGATATCCTGTTTATTTTGCCTCGCCTGGTCTTCACGAGCCTGACTGGCACTGATATAGCGAACTGATTTAACGTTTTCAAGTTTTTCAACACGAGACTTGACTTCCAAGATATCCGATTCCTTAGCGCTTCCAGCGAGATAGATTGACATATCAACCTTACTGCTGATATCGGTTACGGTCTCTAAAAGCACTTCTCGTGCCACTAACGTGACGAAAACTATCAGCAAAGTCACGCTCATCACTGCAGTCGCGGCCACAGTCAACCAGATATTACGACTAAAGTTACTAACGCCATAGCGAAACATCCTGGCAAAAGTTAACATCCGACGACGACGCTGCTTGTCTGGCCTCTTGGTGGGTTTACGTGTTTTTGCGGTATCTTTAGTTGTCATTGTTTGTATACCCCCTTGGCTTGATCGGAGACAATCTTGCCGTGATCTATAGTTATCACCCGCCTCTTCAGCTTATTCACAATATCAACATTATGCGTCGTCAAAAGAACAGTTGTGCCATATTTGTTAATCTTTTCAAGCAAACGGACAATCTCCCAGCTATGCTTCGGATCTAAGTTACCGGTCGGTTCATCAGCTATAAGAATCTTTGGCTGACGAACAATCGCCCTGGCAATCGCCACCCGCTGTCGTTCACCGCCCGAAAGTTGTCTTGGAAAACTCTTTTCTTTACCCGTTAGGCCAACTAATTCGATAACTTTCGGAACTGTGTTTTTAATCTCTCTATTGGTTAAGCCCGCTATCTCTAGCGCAAAGGCTACGTTTTCAAAAACTGTTCGATTTGGCAGAAGTTTAAAATCCTGAAAAACTACACCAATTTTCCGCCTAAGCAAAGGAATGTGTTTATCTTTGAGCGTGTCGTAATCAATCCCACCAACGACAATTTTGCCGCTCGAAGGCTTTTCTTCACGAGTTAACATGCGCAAAAGCGTCGACTTCCCCGCTCCGCTCGTACCAACCAATATCACAAACTCACCAGCGCTAATATGCACACTTGCGCGATTTAATGCTGGCTTGGCGTTTTTGCCATAAACTTTTGTAACTCGATCGAGAAGAATCATAGTTTATATTATATCACTAATGCTTAGAGGTTGCTGACTCTTCTAAAAATGCCATCATAAATCCGTCCAACTGCCCATCCAGAACCTTTTCGACATCTTTTTCCTCGTACTTAGTTCTGGTGTCCTTGACCATAGTATATGGATGGAGGACGTAATTACGGATCTGGCTGCCCCAGTTAGCCGACTCGCCAGCTCTCAGGTCAGCAATTGACTCAGCATGTTGCTCCAACTGCATAGCTAGTAGTTTTGAACGGAGGACTTTTAGGGCGGTTTCACGGTTTTGAATTTGCGAGCGCTCATTTTGAATCGCCACTACCAAGCCTGTCGGCAAATGGGTTATCCGCACTGCCGAATCCGTAGTGTTGACACTCTGTCCGCCATGTCCACCAGACCGATAGACGTCAATTTTTAGATCATTTTGATCAATCTCTACCTCATCTGGGGCGTCTATTTTTGGTAAAACCTCGACAAGCGCAAAAGATGTTTGCCGTAAGTTATCAGCATTAAATGGGCTAAGGCGCACCAAGCGATGAACCCCATTTTCAGACTTCAACTTGCCATAAGCAAAAGGGCCCGATACCTCAAAAACACTTGTTTTTATACCTGCCTCATCATTTGTTGATCGTTCTAGCACGTCGGTTTTCATACTAGAGCTTTCTGCCCAGCGCAAGTACATCCTCTCTAGCATCTGCGCAAAATCTTGAGCGTCCAAACCGCCAACGCCAGCAGTTATCCGGACCACCGCCTCGCGTCCATCGTACCTATCACTAAACAACAGATCGGTTTTCCGCTTTGTAAACTCTTTTTCCAACGCCTCAACCTGAGCTTCAAACTCTGGAAGCAACTCCTCGTCCCCCAGCTCCATCAACTCAGTGATATCCGACAATTGAACCGCCAAAGTCTGCCACGGTTCAATCGCCTGCTTGAGGCTAGCAGCCTTTTTTGCCAAATCTTGAGCATGATCAGGATTATTCCAAATCTCTGGCTGGTTTAGCTGTTCGGTTAATTCTTCTAGCTGTTTCTCTGAACTCTCCAAACCCAGCGAAACCTTCGCCTGCTCCACTTGCCCCACTAACTCATCGGCACGCTTTTTCAGAGATTGCATACAGCTAATTATACATTGAAAGCTCTAGTATCCCTATAGGTGGGTAGTTGCTTAAATATCTCACTACCTTATAGCAGTTAATTAATCTTGCTATAATAGCCCAGTGATTAAACCTGCAACAGTAGAAATTAAGATTGGAGTGTTTGACTCTGGCATTGGCGGTGAAGCTATAGCTGAAAGCCTAAGAGTATCCTTTCCGCAATCAAAAATAATAGTAGTTAATGACTCCAAAAATGTCCCCTACGGCGATAAACCTAACGATGAAATCGTCAAATTGACTGATTTAGCCGTCCAGCCGCTACTCCAATCAAGGTGCGATGTCATTGTCATCGCATGCAACACCGCTACGGCTATCGCTATCGATGAACTAAGACGGCGCCACCCATCTCAATTATTTATTGGACTAGAGCCAATGGTGAAACCAGCTACAAAGTTAACCAAGTCCAATAAAGTAGTTGTCTGCGCTACTCCAGCTACCCTGAAAAGCGATAAGTATAACAAACTAAAACAAGCACATTCAGAAGTAGAGTATATTGAACCAGATTGCAG
>CAZAOX010000072.1:0-3379 GCA_964486985.1 uncultured Candidatus Saccharibacteria bacterium | reverse complement strand
CATTATCCTTTAGGTCTTGCGCTGAAACGCACTCTACCTGGGGCTTTTTATCACTATCACTCTTACTCAACTCTTTTGAACTTTCTTCTGTGGCTTTCTTTTTTATCTGATTTGAAGATACTATGACAATCGCTATGATACCGCCCGCTACAAACAAAGTTATAAAGACAGCGACCACAATGCTAATTATCAAACCGGTTTTCTTTTTTGGACCGCCTGGGGAGGTACCTCCTGCAGGCGACTGCTCTGGCCCAATTGGTGGTTGCACAGAAGGCAACTCGGGAACTACTGGCCCTGGTGGATTAACTGGTTGCTGATTTTGATTATCCTGGTTCATGATATCTCCTTGCTATAATTTACCTTTACTTTATGTCCACTACTAAGACTCTATCGAGGATAAGTTTTTTCACTCTTCAAGAAGTAGGTCCATCAAGAGAAGCTACTCTTATCACTTTCAGATCGATTACCCCAAAGATTACTAGGATACTCCCCTACTTCAACCAGTTTGTTAAGAGCGGCTCTTACCGGCTCCTTGTCATCAGAGTAGGTAACACCAAACCAATCAGAAGCGCTGGTAAATACCTTGCACTGCCCCTTATCCTCCTCTATAAGCGTAGCCATGACTTTAGGTATATAAAATTCAGACTTTGGATTACTGAAATTATCTTTGGCATACGCATGAAACATCCGCTCTATCTCTGGAAAAACATACGGCTTAAAACCCCAGAAATTCATAGAGACCAGCGTATTATCATTTAGTGTCACTGGCTCGCCTAAATCATAGTACGCAATACCACCGTCAGCATCTCTCGCAATCTTGGTTCTCTCGATTACCTCTGTCAATAAACCGCCATCACCTACCGAACACACCCCCCTCGAAACGAGACCGTTCTCTGATAGAGTATTTTTTAGTTTATACCCAACCATAGCGTTGGTGTGCTCCTCTTGATTTTCGGCAAGAAACTTAGCCATAGCCACAAACGCTTCCCGACCATAAAAATCATCAGCGTTGATGACTGCAAATGGTGTTTCTGTTTCACCCCAGGCACACAGTACGGCATGTCCAGTACCCCAAGGCTTATCTCGCTGAGCCTGGGGCAACCCTTCTGGCAGATAACTATCATAACCCTGTATGGCAAATGCGACTTCTATTTTGCCCGAGAGTCTTGGGATAAATATTTTTTCAAAATCTTCTCGCAACTCTTCCCTGATTATAAAAACTACTTTTCCAAAACCTGCACGTATAGCATCGTACAGCGAATAATCCATTATAGTTTCACCGCTCGGGCCGAAAGCGTCTATCTGCTTCACGCCTCCATACCTGCTCCCAGTGCCAGCGGCCATTATAAGTAAAGTGGGTTTTTTCATCATATTCAACATTGTAACATAAAATAAAATCAAGAGGTGACTAGGCCTATCACGGGACTAGAGACCACGGCTACCTGCAGATGCAAACGCCATATGATTCAGCGATAGCCTCTGCTCGTGCCCATACATACTAGCACCTGTTGGCAATACATTTTCGATTCATTCACTTAATTTAGTATCCCTAGCAATTCGACTCCAAAAACGCTCTATCTCTTCGACATCTTCATACAAATCAAAAGCGTGATCGCTCCTCTGTTCTCGCCGAATCATATCTCTCAGCCCGTCATCAAGAGGATCTACTGGCTGAAACGCCAGTTTTGGGCCAAATATTTTTCTAAATAACGACATTTTTATTTTGAACTACTCTAATTAGTTTCTAGTTATCATTGTATCACGAAAAGAGATTTTTGTCAAGAACATCGCACTGGGAGTGCGTAGACCCATCACTTTTCCCCACTCAATTGGTGTCCGGCGGAATGCCTGGAGGGTAGTGATATTCAGACGTCGTTTTAGAGCCACTGATACCATCATACCTATCAATAATCCATATATTCTTTTTCCTGCTCCAATAGCCAACTTCGAGAAAATTCCCAGGATAGCTAGGACCAGGGTAGTCATAGGTTCGAATATGCAACACTTCGGTATCGTAAAACCTATCATTGCCATCACTCGGCCATATATATATTCGACTCCTAAATTCCCCTGCCTTGTAGGTATCAAGAACCTCATCAGAAGTCAAGCTATGGCCATCAACTCCATACTGACCGCCATTCTCAGCTGCATAGATTTCAGCTTTTTTGCCAAATGAATTTGCCTCAAGCGCCAGGGTAGAGTCTTTTGCGTGATCGGTAACACTCCTGTAGGACACTATAGAAATTGACGCCAATATAGCTATTACTACAATAATCACTAGAAGCTCCACTATCGTGAAAGCTTTGTAGCGCATTGCTTTGTCTCCTACAGCCATTAGCTCAATACTACTACATCGCGTCGCTGCCTACAAGCGAACTTGAGTATAAACTTTAGATAACTTAAGATAATATTAAGTAAGCTTATGAAGAGAATCATTGCCTCAGCATTAACAATCGTCCTATTGACAGCCTTAAGCCTAGTGTCAGTAGTTTGCCTGACCACAGCCAGGCAGAATTTATCAGCTACGAAAAACCTTGTGACCGAGTCCACCTTCATCTCAGATAAAAAACTTAACAATCCCGACAAAGAAATAAATTGGTCCAGCCAGTCACAAGCTAGTTTCGGAACAATTAAGGATGGTGTTTTACTGTCTAGCCCCCATCAAATTACTCGACCGACCGCCTCAACTGCAAAACTCATTACAGTCTTAACAATCTTACAGAAAAAACCTCTTAGTCAAGGAGAGGCTGGCCCCATTTTGACTATGACAGGCGAAGATACTGCCCTGCTTGACTATTATTTGTCCATCGGTGGCTCATACGCGAGGACAAAGGTCGGCGAAAACCTCACACAATATCAGATGCTCCAAGGCATCCTAATTACTAGTTCAAATAATTTTGCTGACCGTCTGGCAATTTGGGCTTTTGGTAGTTTAGAAAGCTATCGCCAGGCAGCTCAAGATTATGTTAATTCGATCGGTCTAAAAAACACCACTATCGGCTCAGATGCTAGTGGCGTCAAAGCAGATACCATTAGTACGGCTCATGACCTAACCTTGCTCGGTATCGAAGCGATGAAGCACCCTGTGGTTCGTGAAATTGTCAGTCAAAAAACCCTAAATCTACCTTCCGATAGTGGCCGACCAAACACTAACTTCCTATTAGGGAGCGAGGGTATTATCGGAATTAAAACTGGCAACACCCCGAGCGCAGGCGGAGTTTTTGTCATAGCTAAAGAAATTGTTCACAGAGGCGAAGCTATCACCCTAGTCGGCACTGTACAAGGAGAAGCTAACGGACCTGACGCCATAAATCGCTCCAGCGGACTCATCCAAGAATTTGAGAGACTCTTCACTGAGCGACAAATAGTCAAAAAGTCA
>CAZAOX010000071.1:0-3389 GCA_964486985.1 uncultured Candidatus Saccharibacteria bacterium | reverse complement strand
CTTCGTATTCTTCAAGTGTCAAAGGTGACATCGAGCTCGGGCTGATGCCCTTAACGCTCAACAACACATGACGCAAAGCGCGCCAATCGTCGCGTGACATTCCCATATCGACATCATCGATGCCTACATGTTTTTTTGGAATTGTTCGTTCTTCAGCCATTTTTGTTTTCCTTTATGTTAATGACTAATTATCATTGTAGCACAAGCGGTATGTTTTGTCAAGCAAGCGCCAGTCAGTACGCCGTCAATCTAAAATTTTGCCCGCACTACCCCGACAACTCGATCGGTTGCGATAGCCCCGTTGAACCTAGAGTCAATAGAGGCCGACCGATTGTCGCCTGCGAGAAACAGCTCATCGCTCCGCAGTGTAATATCGATAGTTTCATGATTATCAGCCGATTGAATATCCTCCGCCCAAGCAACGCCCTCATCAGGATCGACAACCTGCTCGCCTGATGTATATACGGAAATCTTCCCATTCTTCATGACTACCCGCTCACCTGGCAAACCGACAACCCGCTTAATAATATAATTTTTACTCATATCAGCACTTACTTGAGGATCAACTATGCCATACACCGCCCGAGCAATAACCACCTCCCCCCGCTTCGGTATATAGTTCCTGCCTGCAACCAACCCCCAAGAAATCGGTATTTTATCGACCCATAAACTATCTCCGTCAACATATGAATTCTCCATACTTGTACCCCTAACCTGGAAACGAGTGCCTATATATTCCGAAATTACAACTACCAGACCAAATAGTGTTGCCACCAACAGTAGAGCTGTCATCGACCTCCTGGCCCAAACCTTAACAGTGCCGATACGCGCCCAAAATGCCACCTCCCGAGGAGACGTCCGACTTACCCCCTGAGGAATTAATCCATGAGCCCGACGCCACGCCTGTCGCTGCTCGAGGATGCGGATGCCTGCCAAAGTCACCGCCCCTAAAACAAAAACTCCCAGCCCAATGACTAGCGATAGATAAAACCGAGTATTTGTCTGGAACACTTGAAACAGTAGAGTGCCGGGACTGGCGATATAACTTTTCGGTAGACTTTCTTCAATTGCCACCCTCTGTCCAGAGGCATATTCTGCTACCGCCACCACCTCCTGTCCGTGGTGAGTCGCATACCGAATATCGAAGGGTTGCAAAGATGAAGTTGTGTAAACAGGTTTATTGTCGACAAAAAAAGTAACCTTCCGTAAATCATCTTCATTCGGGGCGATCGGCCTGACTACTCGCAATGACTCCTGGTCCACTAAGCTACTGGTAGGCAGGACCGTAGCCTGTCGCCCATCAACCTGTGTTATACAATCACCCGACTTTAGGACGCAGGCTGGCTTGGTCGCGGATACTAGCAGTACCGATGGTCGATTAATCCCCGAAGCCTCCGCCAAACCAGCTGAAGTTAGCTCTATCGTTACAAACCCCAACCGCCTATCGGTGCTCCATTCACCGACCTTAACCCAGCTATCACCTGATAACTCACGAGTCTCAAACAGAACACACTCATCATGTTCGCCATCAGCCCTCAAGGCTACTGTAGCCTCAGCCCTCTGGCCTCGCTTAGCCACTCGAGCATAAACCTCATAGGCATCACCCGGCACCTGCTGGAGCACCCCCGAAAAAACCGATTGCTCACTACCCGACAAACAAGCTTCTGTACTGGCCCCTACACTTTGACCACCACCAGGGAGAACCGAGCCTACCATCACCAAGCCTATCCAAAATAAAAATACTCTTAGGCCATGTTTATTTTTTTGCATAACATAACTATTATACAAACTTCCGCATTAGATAAAAACTGACTGTTACCGAAATCCTAGCTTTTAAGCTAAGAGTTTTGTGGTTAGAAGTGGTATCCCAGCTCTCGCTGTATCTTCTCACGTAATAATAGTCTTGGGTTCAAGCTCTCGTACTGGACAGTTAGTGCAGATTTGGCGGTTTGAGGCACATCATCCCTAACCAGCACTCTCCTGTAGGGGGATTTGGGAGTATCATAGATACGTTTATATCTGCCATTGGATTGCTTCTATTTAGTTAAGAGCAAAAGTAGGCTGGAAGAAGTTAATGTAGAGGCTCAAAGACTCATACAGCTCATTCATGGCATCGACCGCCTCCTGGCAGTCATAGCGCTCATAGCCTATATATTTACGTACTACGACTAGGCTATGTTGTTCAATGCAGGCATTATCATTCTTTTTGTTGGGACGAGAGCGAGTCAGTTCGATACCTCTTCTTTCTGCCCAGGCTATAACTATCTCATTGATGAACTCACTTCTTAAAAGCCTGAATCAGAGTCTTGCTTGGACACCATGCCACACTCGTACTATACTGATATCTATGAAGCGTGAACAATACATCCAATTAGGTCTGATATCCGCTGTAGCATTGATGCTCATCGCTCTCATCGTCGGGATTGTGGCTTTCGTCAAGTATGCCGACAACAGCAAAATCAGCTTCCATAAGTCAGACATATCTGCTATGGAAGAAAGCGTGAAACTATATCGTGCTGAGAAAGGCAACCTCCCGTATAGCCGAGAAGATATAGAAAAATCTGGATATTTTGAAAATTTAGGAAAAATAAACTGGGGATGGCCTCAGTATAAATTTAGCGGATTGGAAACCAAAAAGGGCGAGTACCGAGTCCAGTCCTATCTGCTTCCAGAAGAGCCGATGCCCGAAATTTTTCTAGTATTTTATTGGGACGACAATAGCGAAAGGTGGACGGAAATCCATATCGCATACAACAAAGAAACCGATGAATGGAAAAGCTTCCTAAGTAAAGAACAGCCCCTAAACTCCAATTCTGTAGGCTATTGTAAAGCTGATATCTTAGAGTACTGCAGGGGTTTTGTCGCATACCCAAAGTCATACTAGTAGCACAAGCCAGATAGCCGCTAGGTATGCTATAATTTCCTCAAGTACTAATCACGGGAGGAAGAGTATTATGACACAAGCAACAGTGCCACCAGCAGCAACACCGACACCAACGCCACCACCAGTAACGCCTCAGCAAGCACCAGCTCAAAAAGATAACTAAACTGGCCTGACCGTCACCGCACTCATTCTAGCGATAATCTCTTTCTTGATGGCGTTTATCCCATTTATCAACATTTTCACAGGCTTTTTGGGTATCGTGGCCATAGTCCTCAGCATCATCGCTCTAGTTGGGGCGGCTGGTGGCAAAAAAGGCGGTAAAGGTATGGCTATCGCTGGTTTAGTCATCGGAGCAATTTCACTGATAATCATAGTAGTCGGCTATCTAGTGATAGGGATAGCGGTAAATAGCAAGCTCGGAGATGCCCGCAAGAGCGTAGACGAAATCAGTAAATCAGTGAGCAGAACTAGCGGAGAAGCTACGGATGAGCTGTTGAAAAATGAC
>CAZAOX010000070.1:0-3420 GCA_964486985.1 uncultured Candidatus Saccharibacteria bacterium | reverse complement strand
GATGTCTCACGTCGCAAAAAACTTTTAGCCAAACAGGCTAAGGGTAAAAAGCGTATGAAAAAATTTGGTAATGTCGAGATACCGAGCGAGGCATTTACAGTGATGCTAAAGCGAGATTAGTGGGGCATTTCGCTAATTAGGAAGAAAGAGCCAGTGATGATGACGGGTAATTCATTTCTTTTTTGACAAGCCATTTCTAGCGCATGGGAGTTGTCTGGTTCAATTGCTATATCTTTGATGCCGATATTTTTAGCAATCTCAGCGATAATTCGTGGATCACTTGCCCCCTGGCTAAGTTTCATATCTTGGTCTGCAAAAAAAGTGGTGACGATTAGCTTATCTACTAGTGGCGCAATTATTTTCAAAGAGCCCTCGGCGTCTTTGGTTTTGCCGAACGCTACTAGCCAGGTGAATTTTTGGTTTGGATAAATTTTATTTAAGGTTTTTACGAGGGCAGATATTTTTTGAGGATTGTGAGCCCCATCAAGAATAGCTGGATGCTCGTGGATAGATCGCCGCTCAAACCTCCCTGGTAGGGATATGTTTCGTAAAGCTTGGCGAATTTTACTATCATCTAAGGTGAGGTTATCTCGCTTTGATAAGAGTTCTAGCGCAGATAAAGCCAGCGAGGCGTTGATCGCTTGGTGTTCGCCTATGAGGCTTAGCTGTAAGTTGGGCAGTTTGAGAGATTTGGCTTCATAGTCAAAAGTTGTGTGTTTTGGCGATAATTTAACGCTCTTTATGAAGAATGGCTCTATATATATGATTTTTGTGTTTTTATCTTTCGCGACTTTATCTATAATGTTCTTCGCACTTGAGCGATTTGGCCTTAAGACGATAGCATGCCCGTTTGTTGGCAGGATACCAGCTTTTTGAAAAGCAATTTTATCTATCGTATCGCCAAGTATTTGCGTATGATCGAGTCCAAGTTGAGTGATGATGGCTAGTTTGTCTTCTCTCGTGATGGTATTGGTTGTATCATACAGCCCACCAAGTCCAGTTTCGATAACAGCATAGTCAACTTCCCACTTCTTGAATAGCAAGAATGCAACAGCCGTTGTTATTCCAAAGTAGGTTGCACGTTTCCATGGGCTATTTTTGAATTTAGAAACAATCGGGAGCAAATGTGAAATCGTTTGCCTAAAGGAAGAGTTGTCGACTATTTCGCCATTATAGCGCCAGCGTTCTAGCAAGTCGTAGACATGGGGTGAGTTGTAGCGTCCAGTATTTTTGCCGTGTGCAATTAACAACGAGTCTAAGATAGCTGAAACCGAACCTTTGCCACTAGTCCCTGCGATGTGGATTGTAGAAACTGCGTTTTGTGGATTATCGAGCAGTTTCAGAAACTCTTGGCTTCTTTGAAGTCCATCGCCACCCTTAAATATCGTTCCGCTACTGCGAGAGGCGTTCATGATGAAGTTTTTTGCTGTGCCAAGGGAGATGGTTTTACTTGTTTCGCTATTTTTATTAGCAGTTTCATTTATAGATATCGTCATTTTGGTGCCTACTTGCTACTCTGTGAGGCAAGTTTACTCAGACCATCTAGTATCGACTGGAAGACGGCATCCTTTGGCGGGTTGCCGTCCACTTCTATTAATATCCCAATATCTCTATAAAAGTCTATGACGGGAAGAGTTTTGTTGCGGAATTCTGAGAAGCGATTTTGTAATATATCTTCTGATGTATCATCTGCACGCATGCCGCGATCTTTATCTACCTGGGATTTGACATATCGCTTATGGGCAGTTTCTTCACTGACGGATAGGAATACCGCGGCTTTGAGCGGATGGTTTGATGTATTGGCTGCCATCATTACTCCTGGCTCCTCCCCCTTCCAGCGGCCTACGGAGCTGAGAATCAGTGGACGGCCGGTAAATTGGTCGCTAGATAGATAGGGTAGGACTATTCGGATGTAGTCATCTGTAGGAATCAACCTTCCAGACTCCATGTCTTTTTGAACATGGTCGGGGATAACAGAGTTTCGCAAAATATCACCTCCACCAAGCATCAGAGCATCAAAAGTTTCTGCTAAACGACTGCCGTGAGTGTCCTTGCCGGAGAAGGGTAGCCCGAATACATTAATAGACCCTGTGCCTAGCCATAGCTTTAGGGCAAGTATGTTTGCTGAGGGTGTGTTATCCATTGATATATTATACGACAAATCTTGTGCGATGACTATCTTAGCACTCTCTTGATATGAGTGCTAATAATATGCTAAAATATAGCCATGACAGAGCGTCAGATAGCTATATTGGTGTCGATTATTGAGCAGTATGCAGAAGTTGCGGTGCCGGTTGGTAGTGTGACGCTGGCTAAATTGTTTGGCGTATCGCCAGCGACTATTCGTTCAGAGATGGCTAGGCTTGAGGAGCTGGGAATGATTCATCAGCCGCATACTAGCGCTGGTAGGGTGCCGACAGACAAGGGTTATCGACTGTACGTTAACCGACTTACCGAATCAGAGGAGTTTGAGTCTCCGCGAATCGATCGTAGTGCGAAAGCGATTGAAGCGCGGGTGCAGACAAATATTGATCGGGCTGATCGGGCGATTCGCAGTGCAGTCGATAGCCTGGTTGACCTGACGCACAATATGGGGTTAGCAACAATAGGCGATGAACTTTACCTGAGCGGTATGAGTAATCTCTTTTCTCATCCCGAGTTTTCTGAGGGCGTACATGTGCAATCTGTCGCCAGACTGATCGACAATCTTGAGCCATGGCTTCGTGAAACGGCGCCCAATGAGCCACTAAATGTCTATATAGGTAGCGAAAACCCGATAGGCAAGTCATCTGGGGCTAGTCTGATCATCAGTCGTTTTTGCTCGCCATTTTCTGACTGGAGCTATATCGGTGTTTTGGGGCCAACACGTCAAGATTATGCAAGGACTATGAGGTTGGTTAAGTATGCCGGTTCGATGTTAGAGGGGCACTGCAATGGTTGACCTACTGGAGCTAATGGAGCCGTATGGAGCTGTTTGGGCTTTGGTCATCTTAGCTCTTGGTTTGGCTGGATATGGATTAACGGTGGCATTTAAGCAAAAGAGTAAAACAGATAGATCAGTAAACTTACCAAAAAGAGAGGCGAAAGATGGCGAAGAGTAAAAAACAGATTGAGCTAGAGCAGCAAGTAGGTGAATTAACTCAAGATTTGCAGAGGACTAGGGCTGATTTTGAGAACTATCGAAAACGAGTTGAGCAAGAAAAAGAGCGCGCCAAAGAGAACGGACGTGAGCAGGCTGTTTATGGCTTACTGTCGGTGATTGACAATATCGATCGTGCGATAAGTTATGTCCCAGAGGAGCTGAAGGATAACGCTTGGGCTAACGGCATATCCAAGATGGCTAAAGAATTAGATAAAAAGCTGGCAGAGCTTGAGCTCGAAAAGGTTGTTATCGAGGTCGGAAAGACGGAGTTTGATCCT
>CAZAOX010000069.1:0-3428 GCA_964486985.1 uncultured Candidatus Saccharibacteria bacterium | reverse complement strand
CCGCGATACGCTCTAGTCCTGAGCCATGATCGATATTTGGCTTGTCTAATTTTTCAAATTCCCCGTCTGCCACTTTACGATAAGCCATGAATACGTTATTGCCGATTTCTAGAAAACGCCCACAATCGCAATTTGGATGACAATGTTCACCAAACTCAGGGTTGTGCGGTATACCAAAATCGTAAAACATCTCACTGTCAGGACCGCATGGATCACCAATAGGAGTACTTTCTGGTGAGCCATTACGACTCCACCAATTCTTAGAGCCATCATAATAAAATATCCTCTCGCCCTCTCTAACCCCTCTGGTATAACCAGCCTCTTCTGAACCAATATCTACCTGCCCACTACTCAGGCCGGCTCTCTCATAAAGCCCTGCCCAAACTTCTGCAGCCTCAGTATCTTTAGGGATACCGTAGCGATCATCGCCTATATAGCAAGTAATGTAGACTTTTGACATATCGAGCCCTACAACTTCCGATAAAAACTCCCACATCCATTCGATTTGCTGCTTTTTGAAATAGTCTCCCAAGCTCCAGTTACCGAGCATCTCAAAAAATGTCGTGTGACGATTATCTCCAACCTCATCAATATCTTGAGCACGTATGCACGTTTGCGAATCAACAATTCGCTCACCACCCGGATGTTCTTTCCCTAACAGATAAGGAATCATCGGCTGCATACCCGAACCAGTAAACAACGTTGTCGGATCATCATGGAGTACCAAAGGCGCTCTATTGATAACGGTATGCCCTCGATCTCCAAAAAACTTCAAATAAGCTCGTCGTATTTCCTGTGCATTCATATCTGTTATTGTAGCATATTGCCCGCGTTAAAACTAAAAACCCCATCGCTTGGGACGAGGTTTTTTATAAAATTACCTTCGAAACTACTCTTCGGACTTTTCGCTAGCCTCAGCCTCAGGAGCCTCAGCTTCTTTTTCTTCAGCCTCAACAACTGGATCTTCAGTAGGAGCTTCTTCTACTACCGTCTCTTCTTTCGGCTGATTTTTGCGAAGTTTTTCAGGATTGCGAATTGTCTTTTTCTTGTCAGTATCAGCCTGTTTAACCCAAGACGGCAACTTAACGCCAGCTTCTTTGAGCAACTTTACTACTCGTGGAGTAGGCTGAGCGCCATTATCGAGATACTTTTGAACTAATTCATCCTGGATATTGGCCTCTTTGGTATGAGGATTGTAACTACCGACATAAGCGACTACACGCCCACTCGACGGATGACGTTGAGCCTCCTGTACAGCCAAGCGATAAACTGGATAACCTTTTCTTCCCAAGCGTTGCAAACGGATTGCGAGCATCTATAAAACTTCCTTCTTCTCGTTAATTATTTAAACTACTCTGTTTAGTCTACACTGTTTCACTCAATACGTCAATCTGTTTTCGCAATAATTCCCCCACCTAGAACTTCACCACCGTGATAGACCACAGCTGATTGACCAATTGCCACAGCTCGCTGAGGAGTATCGAGGGTGATTTCTACCCCGTCCGCCACTTCTTTAAATGTCTTGACTGCCAATAGCTCGCCTCTGTGGCGCAGCCGCACCTGTAAATTGCTAGTAGTCTTAGGAGTAGGCTTACTATCTATCCAATGCACCTGAGTTAACAAAAACCTATCACGCCAAATCTTTGGACTATTTAAATCCCGACTAGCAAAAACGATATTTTTTGAAACATCCTTATCGACAACATAGTAGGGCAGTCCACCACCAATATTTAAGCCGTGTCTCTGACCAGTCGTATAGATAACAGCCCCCTCGTGCTCACCAAGCTTCTTGCCAGTATCATAATCGATGATGTCGCCAGGTATAAAATCCAAGTACTGACTCAAAAAATCCTTAATTCCAACCTGACCAACAAAACAAATGCCCATACTTTCAGGCTTATCAGCCGTCCACAAACCCTTAGCTCCGGCTATCTGTCGCACCTCTAATTTCGTCAAGCCCCCAAGCGGAAAAAGCGTCCGCTCAAGTGCCTCTTTAGTAACTCTATACAAAAAATAGGTCTGATCTTTTTCACTATCAACAGCTTTGAGCAACTTGCCGTCTCTAGTCTGCGCATAATGCCCTGTTGCGATCATCTCTGCGCCCTTTTCTAAAGAAGCTTCGAGAAAAAGTTTGAACTTAATCTCTTGATTGCACATGACATCAGGATTCGGTGTCCTTCCAGACCGGTACTCATCGACCATGGCATCGACTACTTGCTGTTTATACTCTTTCTCGAAATCAAAAACCTGAAAATCTATACCCAAACCAACCGCTACGCGTTTAGCGTCTGCTACATCCTCCGCCCACGGGCAACGAAGACCTGGCATATCTTGGGACCAATTCTTCATGTACACCCCAGTAACTTCATGACCCTGATCGACCAATAAAGCCGCAGTCACCGATGAGTCAACCCCACCACTCATGCCAACAAATACCCTAGCCATTAGCGCGAGCCTCCGGTATAAAAGACTACAATTTTTACTAACTCTGAAACTGCCAGATACCAGCCATGGGGCGTAAGCCACCATGTATTGCTCCATTGCCTGTCTCTTGGGACAGGGCGTCTAACTAACTCGACACTATCTCCAAGTTGTCGAGAAAATTCCAAACTAACTCGCTTCATGTGGTAGCCACTTGTCACCAATATCACCCGGCGGATCCCCTGTTCTCTCAAGCTATCTTGAACCTGTTCAGCATTTTGTTTTGTCGTCTCACTCTGCTCTTCGATGATAGTCGAACCGATTGGCACGCCACTATTGATAGCCTGCTGGCGCATTACCCGCGCATTGCTAGGACCGTCCTTGTCAGCTGCGGCACCAGAAAAAACTATATATGTCGCCCAATTTTCCTGGAATAACCGAATTGCCTCCGCCGTACGAGCAGTTGTATCGCCACCCGACACAACAATTATAGCGTCAGCTGACTGGCACTTATCAGAAGAATCGACAGCCGAACAGTGAGCTAGGTCATCGGGTGAAAGATAGAAACTTATGCCCACTATCACTAATGTGATTGCTATAACTCCAGCGATGATCTTACTCATCATCTCGTAAGCCTCTTTTTTTCAAAATTTACCGCCTCGATAATCAGCTCCGTCGCCTTTTGGCAAGAAGCTTCATCCGATAGCCTACCGAGACTAATACGTAAACTACCGTCGATCAATTCATCCGCTAAACCTATTGCCTCTAGAACGTGCGAGCGAGCTCCACGATTAGCCGAACAGGCGCTACCGGAGGCCACCATTACACCTCGTGACTCTAGCCAAAAAATTAACCTTTCTGCGTCAACACCAGGAAAAGATACGTGCAACATATTAGCTAAGCCTTTCTTGACATCAGAAGAGACTACTGTCTCAGGTATTGCCTCACCAAGGCGTCGCACCATGTCATCTCTTAACTTCCGTAAACGCTCAACCTCGCTTGCTCGA
>CAZAOX010000068.1:1965-3607 GCA_964486985.1 uncultured Candidatus Saccharibacteria bacterium | reverse complement strand
CGCCTTGGCCTTCGTGATCCGCCGTCAGGAATGCCAAGGGTTGCAGTCGCTTTAGCCTGTCTCATGGGGGTTTTGGAAATTCAGCTGACTGTAGTTGCTTGCGTAGTTGATTTAAGAGGATTCAGGGGTCAAGAGCGAAGCAGAGCGACAATAAAACTTTGGGCGTGAGCCCCTCCAAGGAGGGGCGAGCCGGGACCCGAGTTATTTGGGGCTGTTCTTGTGAAGCGAAAATCTACCTCACAGCCTGCTTTTTTAACTTATAAAACCTCTCCAAATTACCCTTAGCGCCCGCCACCTGACTATCACGCTTGTCGAGGATGATAAAGTGGTCTTTAGCCCAAACCTCAAAGTCAGCCAGTATCTGTCGGCGGATTTTGTCATTTTTGATAACGCCCTTACTCACCTGTCCCTTGCCAGCTTCAAACTGGGGCTTAACCATAGCAACTAGCTGAGTTTCGCCGTGCATTAATCGTTTTGCAACTCTGGGTAAAATATCTCTAAGTGAGATAAAAGACACATCACAAACAATAATGTCGATTTTCTGATTTGTCGTAAAATCACGAATATCAGTTTTTTCGTGTAGCTCAATTCGCTCGTCCATGCGCAAGCCTGGATGCAACTGATCCGTGCCGACATCCACTGCCACTACCTTTTTGGCTCCATGTTGCAAAGCATAATCCGTAAAACCACCCGTACTCGAGCCAACATCCAGCACTACTCTGTCACGAAAATCTACACTCAAATTCTCAGCTACGCTGGCTAATTTCAAGCCAGCTCTTGAAACATATTGCTCTTTTGTTAACAAGCGAATCTTATCGTCTGCGCCAACTTTCAGCGATGTTTTCTCAGCCACCCTAGCATTAACTTCAACCTGCCCCAGTCGAATCAAATTCTCCGCCTGCGACCGACTGCTTGTTAGGCCACGTGAAACTAATTGCTTATCTAGCCTATCTATTTTCATCAAGTACCCCCCCTAGCCCTCTTAGTCCAATCTTGCGGACTATCCGCCACGGTTCCCCAAGCTTTCTTTCTATGATGGACAAGCCGCCTATCCATATCTTAAGCCCTTCATGAACACCAAAAGAATCTCCTTTAAGGGTTATATGCGGGTTATAAGGACGCATAAAAGTACTATCATGAGCTATCCTGGAAACAACTCCACCGATTTTTTCGTGCAACTCTCGAAGTTCTGATGACTCTTCAATTCGATGCACAAGAATATCATGATTAGGCCCAAAATTATCCTGCCCACCAACAGCTATCCAAAATGGAGCAAGTGGATTTAATAGTTTTTTGAGCTCCTCGCCATATGAATCATTGTACTCTGCAAATAGTGGCGGAAACAGAGTGAGATGGGTCGGAAGCTCCTCAAAAGTACTCCCCTCCTCTACGATGTCTAGAAAAAAGGCAAGTAAAAACCTTGGCACCTTATCTGCAGGACTCTCGAACCTAAGACTTTCTGGATTGAGTTTCATGGATACATTATTTGTTCAATTTTTCGAGTTATCTCAGCTATCTTGGTCCAAGATTGGTTATTGGTTATGATGCCGATGACGTAAGTGCCTCGCGGATGCCTAACTATAGCGGCGTCATTTAGATAACCCCAAAGAAAGCCAACCTTGTCATATACTTGAGCGCTAGA
>CAZAOX010000068.1:0-1865 GCA_964486985.1 uncultured Candidatus Saccharibacteria bacterium | reverse complement strand
ATAAGCTTGTAATCCTTGCTGTGAACTTGAAAATGATTCGTTATAGTTAACCTTTGGCTGAAGCTCCACCGTTAGCAAGCCAACCTCTAGTTTTTTTGCCGAATCATCCGACAGGCTTTTGTCTAGGTATTCAAGCAACGCGCCCTTATCAGCTCCACGCCCTAGTGGACCTTCTTGCCTACTCTGCTCCACGCCGTCGACTAAATTAACAGTTGTCACCCCAGGGGCAATACTCACATCGCTAAACTCGTCATCGACAAACTTACCAACAGCCTCCTCGTCAAAACTAGCCTGCGGTGTGCCGTCCTCACTCCAGGCAAACCTCAGCCAACTAGCCACAGTCTCCCTGGAGACTTCCTTAACCTTATCTTCGTACTTTATAGACAGCGGACGATTAATCGCTCGATTTATCACGTCCTTGGTGGCTACTAGGTGACTGTCTTTAACGCTCGGCTCGATGGCTTTACCGCTAGGGTGGATCTTTGTAGATTTGCCTAGTTTATAACCAGCTTTCTTGATTGCTTTCACTACATCAGCCTTCGTCACCCGTAAGCCATCCTTGCTAGAAATGATTTTTGCCTGAGATTTGGTAATTTTAATAGTAGCATCTTGCGGATCACGACTTAACAAAGCGGTGAGTGGCTGGATCGTCCTTTCTAGAGGCTTCTCCTTAAAATCAACTCTAGCCTCATCAACTACTTTCACTCTCCACAATAAGCTGAACGGTACGAACCTTTCGCCCCAGTCATACTTCATGGCCTCTTCAGTGATACACTTAACGCAATACTCCCCGCTCAAATCAGACAACACGATGTCTTTCGGTTTATTGTCTATCGTTAGGCGAGCTTTAGTTTTTGGTAATTGCTTTTTTGCAAATTTTTCAATTTCGCTGGCATCTGCCCAGTGAAACTTCTGACCAGCCACAACAACCGTCGCTCTAGAGATACCCCTAGGAAATAGTAGTTGAATAACTATCGATAAAACTAAGACTATCAACAAACCAAGGCCTAGCCATGCAACTACGCGTCGAACTCTATCTTTCCTAAAAAAATCCACCACCCTAGACCTCATAGACTCTGCCTCCTATTTTTTGCGCTCGCGGTACTCACCGGTCGCCGTATCGACACTCACGACATCGCCCTGCTTGATGAATGCCGGCACCTTAACTATCAGACCAGTCTCAAGTGTGGCGTCTTTTTGAACGGATGAAGAGGTGTCCCCTTTGACAACATCTTCCGTATAAGTAACTTCCAGGTAGAGGTTTTTAGGTAGCTCGACATTGATCACTTGTCCGCTAAAAAACTGAAGGTTTAGCTCATCTCCTTCCTTCAGAAAACTACTAGCACTATCAACAACGCTCTCATCAAGCTCGAACTGCTCAAAGCTCTCGGGATCCATGAAGTAAAATGCGGCTCCGTCTCTGTAAAGATACTGAACAATTTTGTTATTCACTTCAGCCTGCTCAATCTTTTCTTGGCCCTTGAAAGTTTTTGGTATAACACTGCCATCAAGCAAATTTCTGAGCTTTACGTTAACTATCGAACCGCCTCGGCCCATAACCTTCTGGGCGTATTCGATAACTCGATATGGCTTACCGTCGATTTGGCAGACTACTCCCTTTTTCAAATCAGTTGGCTGATACATAATCGACTCCTAATAGCTGTTCACAAAAGGTAGTAGCCCGAGATGCCTAGCGCGCTTAACCGCCACTGCCAGGCTTCTCTGTTGCTTATCACTCAAGCCAGTCTTGCCGATAGGCTCTATTTGACCATAGCCGTTGATAAATTTTTGCAATGTCTTGACGTCCTTGTAATCAAAAACTGCTGGTGCATCATACTTACTTCTCTTCATCTTTTACCTCAAAT
>CAZAOX010000067.1:3350-3614 GCA_964486985.1 uncultured Candidatus Saccharibacteria bacterium | reverse complement strand
CTCCTGGATGAGTCTGCCAAAAATTTTAAGCGATTTGAAGGTACCCTTAAGATTAACGTCGATAGTTCGACTGATGTTTTCGTCACTAATATCATCAATTCCTGCAGGTGTAGGAAGGACACCGGCATTGGCGACAAGGCAATCCAACTTTCCGAACTCGGAAACGATAAAATCTTTTAAATTAAGTAAGGCTACTTCGTCTGAAATATCGGCTGCAAAAAAGCGCACTCGATTTTTATCTTCGAATTGCTCAAGTATAAAACT
>CAZAOX010000067.1:0-3336 GCA_964486985.1 uncultured Candidatus Saccharibacteria bacterium | reverse complement strand
GGGAATATAGTCTATGCGCGGTTGCGAGCCCAATTCCCTGTGTGGATCCTGTAACTAATACGATTTTGTCTTTCATGGTTATGTAAATTATATTAGAGGATAGATCATCGGTGCATACCAATACTAGCAAAAGTTCTCAACGTAATGAAAGGTACGTGTCAAAAGGAGCTAATGGAGTCGAATTCATCGACAGGGGTGATGAAAGCTGTAAAATTAGAAAAATCATATCCGAAGATATGATTAACAGAGGCCGGTGGTTCTATCATCTTCAAATTAATACTTTACAAATTTCGTGGCAGCCCCTAGTGGACCAGCTTAGAACTTTTTCTTTGAAACAGTAACCCAATACTCGTGTAACCCAGCATTAACAGACAGCGGCATTAGATAGGCGGCCACTGCATTGCCCGTTACTTCAATTGGAAGGATTGCATTTAAGAACTTTGAATAGATAGGCTTTTGAAAATACTTCATTGCTTTCTTTTCAAATCGCCGCATGGTTGGTAGAACAAATTTCGATAGATTTTCTTCTTCGATAATGTCAAAGCCGGATACGTCTAAATCAGTTCGTAATTTACCATATGAATGACCATCTTTTGTTACCATCATGCTTTTATAAGTTAAATCAGATACAAGCATCTCTGTATCCGACATAGCAGCTCGTTCTTTAGATGCATATCCATCAAATATTATAAATATTCCACCGGCCTTTAAAATTCGGTTTACTTCTCCTATTACTATTTTTTTATCTTTTGCGTGGCATAGCGCTTCGATGATATAAACGACATCAAAACTTTTATCATTGAATTGAGATAAATCATGGTAGTCCCCTAAGACCAATTTTAAATTTAAACTTTTGCTTGATGAGACGTCAAGTTGCCCGTTTGGGAGATCTAAGCCGGTAAAATTAACAGACGGATACTTTTTAGCTAGATGCTTGGTAGTCGCGGCTTTTCCTGCGGCAAGTTCTATCACATTATGACCATGAATTAGATCAAGATACTTAGAAATTAAGTTTGCATGTTCAAGAGAGTCATCATCCTTAAATATCCCATCCCTACTTATGCCCATATGAACAAAACCCTGCTTACTATTTATAAGTTTATACGCAAGTTTGTTAAGTCTGTAATACCTAGCAATATTGTTTGTATCATTTGATTCACGATCAAGAATTTTAGAAAAAGGAATGACTGCATTAATTTCCTTAAGACGATGGTTCATAAGATCGTTTCTCATCCGTTAAGTATAACAAAATGCCTCCAAAATGGAGACATTTTCATTGCGCTTAAGCTTGGCAGGGGCACTAGGAATCGAACCTAGGTCTAAGGTTTTGGAGACCTTTGTACTAACCACTGTACTATGCCCCTACGATGTACTCTGTTATAGTAGCATGATTTGGCTGCAAGTTCTACACCTACCTGGCTCGGACGGCCGCTCGTTGGAATTTTTTGGCTGCTTCATCATCGGCAAATCTCGCAAATGGCTTGTAGACAAAGAGCCTATCTCCTGGCTTGAACCCTTCGTCGAGTTCAACTATGGCGTTGACCAGAAACTCCTGTATCAGCCACTCCCTACCTGGCGCAGTTTGTCCGACGATAGTAAATCTGGTGGTTCCATTATTCCATTTTTCGACTCGAGCCATCCTGAGCGGATTGACCAGTAGCATTGGGCCGGTCGGTATGGTGGTGATGATCTTTTCCAGCTCAGCCTTAGCCTTGTCTTCGTTACGACTAAACACATCGACTGCCATCGTCCGGACGCCCCTGGGTGTAACATGAACCGCCTGAATATGCTGGTTATTAACCCAGACGACCTCGCCACTTAAGCTGCGGATTCGAGTCGATCTAAGATTAAACCTCTCAACAACGCCAGAGAGCTTGTCGAACGGCTCAACCTGTATGTAGTCGCCGACAGAGAACCACTGCTCGGTTATCATCACTGCTCCAGCTGTAATATCTCGCAGCAGCATACCTAGTGTCTGGCCAGCAAAGACAACAAACAGAGCACTAGCCCCAATAGCGGCGATACCACTAGGGTTGTCTGTCGGGCTGAGTATCCGCCAGGCTATATAGGTAGTAATGACAACTATAGACACTCGAACGATCGCTACAGCCACACTCAAATAGGTCTCCACCTGGCGTAATCGGATGATATTTTGCTCTCCCGAGGCATTGTCGGAACGAGTGGCGACTAGCTGTGCTAGTTTGATAATCATCCTGGCAACATAACGACTAAGAAAGAAAGCTAGTAAAATAATACCGATAAATAGCAATACTATCGAGAAGGCGTTTTTTTGTCCAAAAAATTTTGAAACCTCTTGAAATACTGCCGAATTATAAAATGCTTCAATCATACTGTCTGTATGATAGCACGGTCGCCCACTTGACCGTATGCTATTTAGTGGTTCAGGGTTGTGGATAACACAACAAAATATGTCATTTTCCAATCAATGACACACAAAGACTTGTAAAAGCACTAGCATAAGCCTATTATAGATACAGGTATGAAGATATTAATGCTGGGGTGGGAGCTACCACCGCATAATAGTGGCGGTTTAGGTGTAGCCTGTTATCATATGTCTAAAGCTTTGGCTGGTGAAGGTGTCGCTATTGACTTTGTTGTACCTTATACAGCAGATCACCCCAAGATTGATTACATGAATATTTTGGCAGCCACCAAACTACCTCCTGGCTATCACGATCTCGGCGCCTATGATCATGGCCGTCCGGCGGAGTACGATGAGGTTGAGGCCGACTGTGGCCTAGGAGGTATGAGGGCTGTTCAGAAGCGATACTCCAGGTTTGTTATTGACCTAGCCAAGAGCAATCCGCCCGATGTTATCCATGCGCATGACTGGTTAACTATGGAGGCTGGCATAGCCGCTAAGCAAGTCGCCAATGTGCCGCTAGTTGTCCATGTCCATGCTACAGAGTACGATCGCTCTGGCGAGCATATCGGCAATCCTCTAGTGCACGAAATCGAGCAGCACGGGTTGATGATGGCTGATAGA
The DNA here is from genome assembly GCA_964486985.1 of uncultured Candidatus Saccharibacteria bacterium. Lineage (GTDB taxonomy): Bacteria > Patescibacteriota > Saccharimonadia > Saccharimonadales > Saccharimonadaceae > Nanosynbacter. The sequence continues at coordinate 329 of CAZAOX010000067.1, read as the reverse complement.
ATTATCGCCGTCAGCCATATAACCAAGCAGATTATTGTTGACAACTATCACATTCCACCGGAAAAGATAGAGGTCGTCTACAACGCCATCGACCTGGACGACCTGCCACATCACGACTACGACACTAGTACTTATCGCTATATCGAGCACCTAAAAAAAGACGGCTACATGATAGTCGGCGCTATCACTCGCTTTACTGTTCAAAAGGGCCTAACTTATTTTGTTAGGGCGGCCGCTAGGGCTCTGTCGAAAAATGAAAAAATCGCCTTTGTCCTGTCTGGTGATGGGGAGCAGCGAGATGAACTGGTGGAGCTGGCGACCACCCTCGG
>CAZAOX010000066.1:0-3706 GCA_964486985.1 uncultured Candidatus Saccharibacteria bacterium | reverse complement strand
ACCCCTTTATACTCTGGCCTGCTCAAATCTAACTGATAGGCACCAGATGTGTAGTAAATCCTCATCGAAAACGTCAATAGCACAATCGCCACAACGACAACTAAAGCCAAAAAAATAGGCATACGATACTTTGAAGCAAGTCTGTTAACTGCCATTAGTCTCCTCGATCTCATCTGATTCACCATAAAGAAGCTTCTCTACAGCCACCTGATATTCACCCATAATGCCTTCTAGTGTTTTTGTGGTGACCGCCAATTGCATGCGAGCATCTCGGGCACTCGAAAGTTTTGCATAATAATTAACCGGGTTTTTTCGACAATCAGCCTTAGCAAGAGATGATAATTTACCCTCGTAGTCGCTATAATTTTGCGAAAACTGCTTCCTCTCCCCCTCAAACCGACTAGTTATCTCAGTAAATTCTGAACTATCAATCCGATTTATAGCTAACCGACTGTTTAAGCGTGACATCAGTTGTGCTGAGATGCCGTTATAGGCCTGACCTATGTTGACACGTAGCAGTGCGTCGCTAGTGCGCAGTTGAGATATAGTCGACTGGATATTGGCACAGTTGGCCGTCAAAAGCTCGATTCGCTTGTCGGGCTCTGTCTGTAAAATTACCTCCTGAGCGAACGCTCGAGGGTTCACTAACATCGACAACACAGCAACAACAATTGCCACAATTCTAGTATATTCGGCTAGCCTATTAGCGCTAGGCTTCGATATCCTCATAAATTCGTCAAGGCCCGCTATTTAGATAAAAACTTTACTTAAAATGCTTTTGAACGCTAGTTTTTACGTCTTGTGCAGTCTCGGATGCCGCACTACCTACTTTTTTTGCACCGGCCTTGACTGACTCAGCGCTATCCTTAGCTGCAAGCTTCGCTTTTTCAGCAGTATCTTCAGTAGACTTTTTCAACTCTTCTGCTTTTTTCTTTAGATCAGCCCTTGTTTCTTTACCGCTCTTTGGGGCAGCCAAGATACCGGCAGCAAATCCAGCAACTGTTGCACCTATAACTGTTAGTACTTTTTTCATAAAATATCCCTCCTTATGGCTTTCTTTTGTTAAAATAACTGGTCACTTCGCTAATTAATTTTGCTGGCGATAGCCACTCAGTTGCTTTAGCGATGGTAGCGGTCGTCTGATCAACTCGCCTAGCTATACGCCTAGCCTTGACCAATACCATGATCAAAAGACCTAAAGAGACGATCACCAAGATAGACAAAACCGACACGATAGCCGTCAGTAAAACGATTATTGTCTGTGTGTCTTGCATGTCTTCTCCTTCGGTCTAGTTGTCTATTTTAGTATACGACATATCTGATAAATGCGCAAAAACCACATCTAACTGTCTTCTGTATACCATTATAGCACAAAATAGTCTTTATGTCAATTTTCACCCCATGTCAAGGAGTTCTATTTCTTGGGTAGGCCAAGCTCTTTGAGTAACGCCTCATCTGGTAAAGAGGGTGAGTTCATCATCACATCAACACCTGAACCATTTTTTGGAAAAGCGATAACTTCACGAATATTAGTTTCATCTACTAGCTCCATCAACATCCTATCTACACCAAAGGCACAGCCAGCATGTGGCGGCGCGCCAAATTTGAAAGCACTAAGCATCGCCCCAAACTTCTCTTCGACATACTTCTCATCATATCCAAGCAGGCCGAAAGCCTTGTAGAGCACCTCCGGTCGGTGGTTTCGGACACCTCCAGAACATATCTCGTAGCCGTTCATAGCCATATCGAACTGATCAGCAACTATAGCCAGCTTATCCTCATCAGTCTCTGCGCCGTCAAGGGCGGATTCACCGCCTTTTGGCATAGTAAATGGATTGTGGCCAAAATCTACCCTCCTTCGCGTCTCGTCCCACTCATAGACAGGAAAATCGATGATCCAAGCTAAGGCTATGATGCTCGGATCTTTAAGTTCAAAGTATTCGGCGAATTCATTGCGCAACCTGCCCAGAACCTTATTAACAATCGTTCGCTTATCGGCTCCAAAAAAGATCGTATCACCGTCTTTCACCCCCGTCAGCTCTTGGATCTGGGCAAGTTCATTTTCGGACAAAAACTTAGCGATTGGCGACCTTGGCTGACCGTCCTCATAAGAGATATAAGCCAGTCCCCCTGCCCCTTCGCTTTTAGCAATTTCCGTAAATCGGTCGATCTGCTTGCGACTCAGTGAAGCACCACCCTCTACGCAAATCGCTTTGACAGTTTCGGCATTTTTGAAAACAGCAAACTCAGTTTCCGCAAAAACGCTAGTCAGATCTACCAACTCCATGTCAAAACGCAGATCCGGCTGGTCTGTACCATACTTATCCATTGACTCTTGATAGGTCAAGGTTGGAACTTTGTCAAACTTCAATTTCTTGCCAGCAAAATCAGTTACTAAATTTTCTATCAATGGCTCTATGGTCCTGCGAACAGTTTCTCCGCTATCCACAAAACTCATCTCTAAGTCTAACTGATAAAATTCACCGTATAGTCTATCTGCCCTGGGGTCCTCATCCCGAAAGCAAGCTGCCAACTGATAATACCTATGGAGTCCACCAACCATCAAAAGTTGCTTAAACTGCTGGGGGGCTTGAGGTAGTGCATAGTATTTACCAGATTGCAGACGAGAAGGAATCAGGAAATCACGAGCTCCCTCTGGACTAGAATTAGCTAAAATGGGCGTTGATACTTCTGTAAAGTCGAGTTTTTCCATATAGCTACGCATGACACGAAACATCTCGGCTCGTTTCTTGAGCATCTGTTGCATCTTGGGCCGCCTGAGGTCAAGGAAGCGATATTTTAGCCTTAGCTCTTCGTTCGCCTGAGACTCAGAAAAAGGCTGAATCGGCAAAGTTTCGGCAGTGTTTAGAATTTCGATTTGGTGAATCGTTACCTCAACTTTACCGCTAGGTATGTTGGGATTTTCCAAGCCCTCGCCACGATTCCTAACATCACCAATTACTCGCACAACGTACTCGTCGCGAAGTGTCTCGGCGATACTAAAAGCTTCGGCGTCATCTGGATTTATCACCAGCTGAACTAGTCCGGTATGATCACGTAAATCAATAAATATTAGCCCGCCATGATCACGGCGAGAATGTACCCAGCCGCTTAACGAAACCGACTGGCCGACTACATCGGCAACCTTATTTGCAAAAACTCTTTCCATCATCAGTTATTTTAACAGAAGTGATAAATTTTAGCGACCAGATAAGCCTATTTCTTAAAAAGTAGCTGAATAATATCTCTTGCACTAATCAAACCGATAGCCTTGTCTGCAGTTTTAGACGTCACTATGGCTATAGCTTTCTGTTCGTCCATCAGGCGACTCAAAATGCTTTCGAGGCTAGATTTTTCATCGACTAGGCAAAGCTCTCTATCCATCACCTGATAAGCCTGTTTTGAGGCATTTTCACTGTCAGCTACCAGGAAATCTTCTAGACGCAATACCCCAACTACCTCCTTTTTATCACCCTTGGTGACTGGTACGTAGTCCTGCCCAGATTGGTGCAACTCGCTCAATACAACTGGCCCCAACAGCTCTCGTTGGTCGATAGTTGTTAAATCCTCAAGGGGAGTCATAAGTTTCTGAGCCGTCTGCTTGTTGAACTCTAAAGACGCCATGATCAGCGCACGATCATTTTCTTTTAAAGCTGACGGTGATTTTTTGATAATCTCTAGAAGCTCCTCTTTTGTAAAAAATCTA
>CAZAOX010000065.1:0-3734 GCA_964486985.1 uncultured Candidatus Saccharibacteria bacterium | reverse complement strand
CACTAAATCGAAAGGCGATATCATCACTCAACCGATAGTTTTTCAACAACAATCCTATATCTTCAGCACCGGCTGGTTGATAAACGTAATTTGGACTACGCCAACCAAGCACTGGGTCCCATCCTTCAGCCAGAACTCCACGATAACCTGATTGTTGAGCCCATCTAGCTAAGTCATTGTTATAGGCAAGTTCTGTATTTCTAAAAACTCTAGTCTTTACACCGAAAGTATCGAGTATCTTCTGGTAATGCTGGGCCACTTGGGCCTCAAATTCAGGCAAATCATAAAAAAAGGCCAGACTGTGGTGGTAGGTCTCTGATAAAATCTCAACCCTGCCGGTATCGACTAGCCGGCGAAAACTATCTAGAAGTGATGGTTCATACCGCTCTGCCTGTTCGATAAATGTGCCGGTGATACTCAAGGAAAACTGAAAATCAGGATGCTTGTCGAGAAGCCTCTTCAGTAAAGAGTTCATCGGGCGGTATGATTTGTTAGCTATTTTGTTAAATATAAGCTCATTGTCTTGATCTGGGTCAGGGGACTGTGAAAAGTAGTTGTGATTTTGCCCAGTGTCAAAAATGTCATATTTACGCACCCGCCATGGCTGATGGACATGGAGATAAAACACAACTCCACGTTCACTCTGGCTCATTGACGCACTCCCAGGCACCTCGTCTCGCCATAAAGGCGGATACACTGATCTGCTACATCACCCCAAGATATCCTCAAGTATTCTTCACGAGCTTTATCCTTAAGGAGACGCTGTAGTTGCTTGTCGGTAGCTATCTCAACCATACCCTTGGCTAACTGATCCACATCCCAATAATTAAACCTGTATACGCTATCGAGCACTTCACCGACTCCGGATTGATTACTTATCATCAGAGCAGTATCATGATGCGCCGCTTCAAGCGCGGTCAACCCAAAAGGCTCGCTCACAGAACTCATAACAAAAACGTCCAATAAGTGATAGGCGTCTCGCCACTGTCTACCTCTGACAAAACCACCAAATATAAATTTATCTGCTATACCGAGTTCTGTTGCTAGCGATATGAGCTCATCTCGCTGTTCACCGGTGCCCAGTAGTAAGAAGACTAGCTTATCATGCTCCTGCAGTGCTTTAGCAGCTGCTTTAACAAAATAACTCAAACCTTTTTGAACCGTCAGGCGAGTCAGTGTGCCGATAACAGTGTATCCCTGTTCTTTTAGCCCCTCGATATAGCGATAAGTGCGCGTGTCGTATTCATGAGGTGGTAACTCGCTTGGATCGAGTGAGTTATAAACAACTTCTACCTTATCAGCTGGGATATGATACTTCTCAACAATGATGTCTTTGGTGATATGGCTGACTGCGATTATCCTATCGGCCATCATCAACCCGTGTTGCTCGACTTCGTGGATAAGTGGATTGCCGTATAGCTCACCAGAGCGATCAAACTCTGTAGCGTGAACATGAAGTATCAGAGGGGCATTGGAAACCGCCTTTGCTCGAACACCTGCCTCCATGGTCAACCAATCGTGGGCGTGTATGGCATCAGGAGGATTTTCTCTAGCGGTTTTTTCAGCAAAATCACCGTATCTCTTCTGCACAGCACGCATACCAGACAAGCCATAATTATAATCCGCACTCAAAGGAGTGCCGTTTTCATAAGCTCCATAGTAAATATTATCGGGAGACACATCTGTTACCGAGATAACGTTCATAAAATCAATACCAGGATGATCGGCAGAATACGGAACAATGAAGTCAATCGACGCTCCGCGCGCGGCAAGAGCTTTTGACATCTGATAGCAGGCTACTCCTAGCCCACCGCTGTTATGTGGCGGCAACTCCCACCCTAGCATCAGTATCCGCATGTCTAACATTTAGTATAGTCCGATGCTTATGCTTATGCAAGGCTTTTCACGGATATATTCACACACTTTTTGCACAGGCGAGAAAAGTTTTGTATATAGGGGGGTTTATGATATAAATGGTTGCTGTATGTTAGATAATTTGCTCAAATCAGCTCCGATGGTGGAGGTCTACAAATTCTTCACTCAAGAGAACGCTTTTGCAATGGTTCTCTTGTTCATCTTTGTAATCATCTTCTCGTATTTTTTAAGTCGCTATATCGCACGAGCTGTCATCTGGTTTGCCCAAAAAATTGCCGTCAAAGCCGATAACGCCCCGAACGAACAGCAAATGCTACGCTTCCGACAAATGGAGACCTACCTGAGTATCGCTGTCGCCTTCGTCCGAGTAGCTTTTGTAGCCATTACAGCCTATATAACCTGGAGGATAATCAGCCCAACCGATGATCCAACTGGGGTGGCGGCTATCGGCGCCAGTGCCTTATTTATCGTTTTTGCGGGCCAGACTGTTGGCATGTTTCTTAGAGACCTGACCTCTGGTGCAGCTATCATGGCTGAAAAATGGTTTGCAGTGGGGGACTATGTCAAAATCGAACCTTTCATTGAACTAACCGGAGTTGTCGAGCAATTCAACCTCCGCTCCACCAAGATTCGCGCCCTATCTGGAGAAATCGTCTGGGTGAACAATCAGTACATCCAGGCAGCTCACGTCACGCCGAGAGGGGTGCGCACAATGGCTGTTGACGTTTTTACGAGAGACAAAGAACGAGCTAAGTACGAAATAGAAAAAATTATCAACACTATCCCGACAGGTACCATGCTCCTAGCAAAACCCCTACACATCACGCGTATCGAAAAATGGAACGACGATATGGTCAGATTTACTATAGTCGGCCAAACAGCACCTGGTAGGGAGTGGTTGATCCAAGAGTTCCTCGTTGATGCACTAAAAGATATCGACAGAGACGTTAAAAAAGAGGATCGCCTCTTCATATACCGCCCAATCTCTCGCTTTGCCGACGAAGGCGCCGCCAAGAAGTTTAAGCGAGCAGTCAGGGCATAAGCATAAGCATCTCAAACATACTATAGACAAACATACAAATCTGTGCTATTATAGAAGTATGAGTACAGAATTACTAAGTACAGGCCCTGAGCCGACTGCCGACGAAGCTAATACAGCAAGTCGGAGCGAAATAACTGACCCAAATAGAGTCGCTTTAGGAGATAGCGTTACGCTCCAGAACATCAAATATATAATTGACAATTGCGAGACACCTCTCGACCCAGAAGACGTAGAGGGATGGGACTGGCTTGATTTTGCCAGAGCTAGAAAAGCTGTTGAACTTGGACTTGGCCCGACAGCCACCCTACGAGAAATAACGCCAGTCGAACTCCGAAATAAGCTTGGACTAGACCCCGAAACTTCAGATGGCCTTGTCTATACACATGCAATGCTTCGTGAAGTTGGTATCAACCCCGCCGGCAGAGACTTTCATGGAATGCACGATGCATACATGGATTATCACGTGCTGGACAAAGTTGCAGACGAATTTAGCAAAATTGCGCACAAGACCCTAACTAAAGACAAGCTAGATACACTGATAAGGCAAGGACACAAGAGAACGTGGCCTGGAGTGGTAGCTGTAAAAAATGCACTATCAAAACTATGGTAAATAACTCGGTGTATTCTCTAGGCGTTCTGGCATTATGCTCTTAAAAAATCCTTGACTAGGTGTACCGATAGACGGCATGATTGAAAGATGGTTTTGCGTATAAAATAGCCGAGACTAGGCTGTGGAATCACATCTTGAGATATGGTATTATCTTAGAGCTAGAGGGGCATAGTACAACGGTTAGTATGCGGGTCTCCAAAACCCGAG
>CAZAOX010000064.1:0-3784 GCA_964486985.1 uncultured Candidatus Saccharibacteria bacterium | reverse complement strand
GTATAGTCCGCCAACATCAAACACTATATCGGCCTGTCTTATGGTAGATTCATCCCTACTACGAATAATTTCAATTCCAGGAAAAACACGCCTCAAGAGAGCGCCCGAAAAAACATCATCTGGATGGAATCTCCCGTCATGGGTCGCAGCCACTCGATAGATCATCTATATCTCCTCTTCGGTATACTTATCAGGTCGCTCACGAAACAGTTTTGCCCACTTACTGTCGTCATCCATATCTATGTATTCTACGTAGTGACCTAAAGATAGCCCGCCACGGTACTGGAGTTTTTTGTCAATCGCCTCACCTAAGTTTGATGGAGCAAAACCTAATCTACTTCTAAACTCATCAATTGCGATCTGAAGATCGGCTAATTCCCCTAAAGTCTTCTCCTTCGACGCACCCAAGCTCATCGCTGTTTCATCGGCCTCCTCTTTAATCTTCTTGGCCAACTCTTCTAAATGTTCTTGTTTTTCTAGTACCCTAAACTCAACATGCTTATTCTTAGGGTCTATAACACTATAATGCACCACTTTGTCGGGCACTAGTTTACGAAAATAAAACCTAACTATCTTCTTCACTATAACAACCCCTCTCGCCTCAACAATCAAACACTTACTATTGTATATGTAGTATATCAAAAATCATCAAGTGACTACCCTGCCTTGTGGCCTAAATCTGATAGACCCTTCGTCCGATCAGCACCAACTCGCTGAAAATCATCATGCTCTAGCCTAATAGCTCCAGCAACCTTGCTTCATCTAAAATTATAGTGCCGTGTTCTTTAGCCTTCTTAAGCTTACTGGCGCCCACTTTACCGCCCACAACAAGATAGTCAGTATCCCTACCAACAGAGGTCTGAAAAACCCCACCTTTGCTACGTATCTTGTCTGCGGCCTGGTCTCGACTCATTGATCCTAACGACCCAGTGATGGCAAACTTTTTACCATCTAGCTCACTTGATTTTGAAGACCTCTTAGGGCGAACGCCACCTTCTTTAAATTTATCCAAAAGACGCATATTACCCTCGTAAGAAAACCAAGCCACTATAGACTCAGCGACAATCTCTCCGACACCATCCACTTGGCGTAAATCATCAAGCGTAGCGCAAGCTAATCGATCGATACTCTCAAATTTTCCGATCAAATCTATCGCCGTCTGCGCACCAACATGGCGAATCCCTAAGCCATAAAGAAAGCGCTCCATCTCGGGGCTACGTTTATCCTGGACAGCATTAACTAGCTTATTGGCTGATATCTCTGCAAAACGCTCAAGGCCCAGTAAGTCATTGGCCTTAAGGCGAAAAATATCTGCCAGATCCTTAACTAAACCTGCGCTGACTAATGCTTCAACATTCTTTTCGCCAAGAGTCCCGATATCTAGCGCGCCCTTGGACGCAAAGTGTCGCAAAGCACGCTTAAGAATTAGATCACCAGTTAGCCCCTTCACTCTGTAGGCAACTTCACCCTGCCGTCTTTCAAATTCTAGTTCTGGATATTGACGAGCCAATTCTGCTTGAAAATCTATAGACTCAGAACCATCTGGCCTTAGCCCAGTTATCACGCTTTCGACCTGAGGAATAATATCGCCAGCCTTAAATATCACTACAGTATCACCCCGCCGAATGTCAAGACGAGCAATCTCATCGGCATTATGCAAACTGGCGTGCTGAACAGTTGAGCCGTCCACCTGAACTGGATCAAATACTGCTACTGGCGTAGCAGCTCCAGTGCGACCTATAGATATCACGATATCTCGTACGATAGAAGTTGCCTGTTCGGCAGGATACTTATAGGCAACAGCTCCACGAGGCTGCTTGCCGACAATGCCCAACTCATCAAATTGTTGCCTATCATTTATCTTCACAACCAAGCCGTCTGTACCGAATGGCAGATCATGACGTTTTGACTCCCATTTATCTATAAACTGCATGACCTCGTTAATTGAAGAGAGTACACTTGCTTGAACATTGCGCCTGATGCCGAGTTCAGCTATAGCTTGATATGCGAACATATTAGTCGAAATTTCATCAGGGTTATCACGCAACAGGTCATAGGCTATAAACGTTAATGGTCGACTCGCCACAACCTTTGGATCCAACTGACGAACTGTGCCGGCCGCTAAGTTGCGCGGATTGGCAAATTCAGGCTCGCCGACTCGTCGCTGCTCTTTATTTAACCTGTCAAAATCCTCTCTTAAGATAACTATTTCGCCACGTATCTCCGTCCTACCTCGTAAAAAGTTTTCATAACCCCTAGCCTGACGTAGGCTCAAAGGGATATTTGTAATTGTGCGGATATTATTCGTAACGTCCTCTCCCGTAAAGCTATCCCCCCGCGTGACAGCCTTACCTAACACGCCGTCTCTATATACTAAAGAGCAAGCTAGGCCATCCATTTTTATGTCAGCAAAATATTCTAACTTTGATTCATTGAGTAGCTTAGATATCCTCTCTGACCAAGCCTCAACATCAGCACGACTAAAAACATCGTTTAAACTCAACATCCGGATCTGATGAGTGGCTTTCGAGAAGCCATCCTTTAAGACACTTCCTACTCGCTGAGTTGGACTATCTGGAGTTATAATATCAGGTTGCTGCGCCTCTAGCCTCTTTAATTCATCAAATAGGCCATCATAAACAGCATCACTCACACTGGGACTATCTAAAACATGATACTCATATGAGTACTGGTTAAGTAGTTTTTTTAATTCACTAGCTCTATACTGGGGCTGATCCATCATCAACTATCCTTCTGTAGAATATATAAATATAGCTAGCAGAAAAGATGACAGAAGCAGTCATAAGCAATAAAGCGACTATCGGCACTAAAGGTAGCCAAGATAGGTCAGGAACGGCACTCTTGAGTGCACCGTCCAATAAAATAGTCGGTATTAAAAATACCGCCCACATCAGCGTTAATACTATTGCCAGCCATGCCAACCTAAGTAAGATACGAGTTCGTCGCCCAACAACTAAATCACCTGCCAACTTTATAGCCCGCATAGGATACATGCCAGGTAATGTTACTATCACCATAGCGATGATAGTGGCCACTGCCCAATAGAGCGACATCATTATTAATAAAATCGCTCCACCAGCAAAAAGCATCAAGATGACTGTCTGATCCAGCAAACCAGAAGCATCTGCTGCCCCATAAGCCATCAATGCTAACGCGGCTGGCAACATTTGAATTAACAACACTAAAGTAAGCACTAATAAGGCGATGATTGGGCCACCTGAAGAATATACTCCGTCTCTCATGCGCAATTTATGACCGGCCAAAATCCCTCTCATCAACCAAATTGTTGATAGCCAGGTAAATAGAGTGAACAGTGAAGCTATAACCTGCTGGGTCGAACCTGCCGCCGATGTCGTAGTATTGGCTAGCTGGCTAGTCATTACATTCCAAAATACAAAGAACACTGGTAAAATTTTACCGAAGCCACCGCCTTGGTTGGCATCATTTATAGTACTTTTTATTTGATTAAATGAATCTTGAGACATTAAGCTTGATGACAATAAAGCTAAAGATAAATAAAGCAAAGCAAGACTACCAAAAAGTTTTTTATTTTTCCATATCGTCTGGAACACCTGCACAGTTAGAGACCAATAGCCAGGAAGCTTAAGCGATCTTTTGTAATCTCGACGCCGAGTCAATTTAAACGATCTATGAGGCCGACGTGATAGAAAATCTTTCTGACGCTTATGTAGTGATTTAATTTTAGATTTACATCTAGACTTGAGGCCAAAATATAAATTATTTTTTTGTAATTTTTTCTTTA